>NZ_RCWF01000014.1 GCF_003667345.1 Poseidonibacter antarcticus | reverse complement strand
AAGTATACATTGTGTGACTTTAACATTAAAATATCTTTTACTCAACATATAAGTTGAGTAATGAGTATATTAAATTAAGATTTATTTATAGATTTTATTTTATATATATTGATTACTCAGTTTTGCTGGTGGTTATAGAGAAGAGGAAATACCCAGTCCCATTTCGAACCTGGAAGTCAAGCTCTTCATCGCTGATAATACTGCAGGGTCCCCTTGTCGGAAACGTAGGTCACTGCCAGCTCTTGAGTATTTATTTCAAATTAGCTTAGCTTTTTACACTTATTCTAGTGTTTTAAGCTAAGCTTTTTTTTTGCGCGCGGTTTATGCTTATTTTTTTACTTCTTCCTTTTCCCTAAATTTTCTTGTTATATTTCGTTAATACTAGATTTATATATCATTTAAAAACTAATGTCATAATCTTATTTATAAAAGATAGTTTTAATAAAGCAGAATTTATAAAATTTATGAGTGAAAAAAGAGATAATATGATAAAATCTAAAGTTGAATGGAAAGAACAATTTAAATTCTTAATTGACTTAGAATTTAGAAAAATAAATAAAAGAATTAAATAAAGGAATTATTTTGATAAAAATTGCAATGATTGAAGATGATGTAGAACTTGCTGAAATCTTAACTGAATATTTAAAGCAATTTAATATTGAAGTAACTAATTATGAAGAACCTTTTTTAGCTCTTTCTTCTTTAAAAATAAATACTTATGATTTGATCATACTTGATTTAACTCTTCCTGGTATGGATGGCTTAGATGTTTGTAAAGCTATTGTAAAAGATTTTGATATTCCTATTATAATTTCAAGTGCTAGAAGTGATATAACTGATAAAGTTACAGCATTACAATTGGGTGCAGATGATTATTTACCAAAGCCTTATGATCCTAGAGAACTTGAAGTTAGAATTAAGACAATTTTGCGAAGATTTAATCACTCAAATATACCTGAAGAAAAAACTAAAACATTTGTTTTAGATATTGAAAAAAAAGAGATTACAAAAAATCATAAATATGTTAAACTTACAGCTGCTGAATTTGAGGTTTTATCTCTTCTTATTAAAAGAGAAGGTTTTGTAATTTCAAGAGAAGATATATTTGATAATTCAGATTTATTAAATCAAGATTATGAAGGTTCAGGATCTTTAGCAGTTATTATTAACAGAATTAGGCAAAAAATTGAAGATAATCCCAAAGAGCCTAAGTATCTTCATACAATAAGAGGAATGGGGTATAAATTTTATAATGAATAGACAATCAATATTTTTTACAATTACTGTTAGTTTTATAATTTCAATTATTTTGGTTATTGCAAGTTTTGGTATATTAATGACTGAAAATTATAAATTTAAAGAAAATCAATTATTTGATAAATATATGCCTATTATAAAAGTGGTATTAAGAAAGCACAAAAAAGATGGATTAAATCTTGAATTTGCTAAAAGTTTAGAAAATTCTAATTTTACTTTATTTTATAGCAAGGCTAATATAAATACGATAACTTATAATCCTCAAACAAAAGTTTTACTTGAACGGAAAGATAAAAGAAGAAAAATTATGTTTCGTGTTCTAAAGCTTAATGATAATAATTATTTGTACATAAAAAAGAGAAATAAAACTATTTTAATTAGAGATAATTCTAGTCCAAGTGTTAATAGTCAGATTTATATAAGTTTAGTTTTTGCAATTGTTATTATTACAATTATATTAATGTATTTAATTACTATACGTAAATTAATGCCTTTAAAAATATTAAAAAATAAGGTAAAAACTTTAGGTGATGAAAATTTTGATTTTGAATGTTGCAATAGTGATTCAAAAGATGAAGTTTCTCTTTTAGGTATGGAATTTAAACAAACAGCTTTAAAACTTAAGAGTATAAAAGAAGCGAGGAATGTATTTATTCGTAATATTATGCATGAGTTAAAAACTCCTATTACAAAGGGTAATTTTTTAACACAATTAGAACAAAATAAAGAGAATAATGAAAAGTTAAAATCTGTTTTTTCTAGATTAGAATTATTGATTAATGAATTTGCTTCTATTGAAGAGTTAATATCTTCTAATAAAAATATAGATAAAAAAATTTATTATTTAAATGATGTTATTGATAATGCAAAAGATATTTTAATGCTAGAAGATGAATCAATTATTCAATCTTATGAAAATAAGAAAGTAAATGTAAATTTCAAATTATTTTCTATTGCTGTTAAGAACTTAATTGATAACGCGCTTAAGTATTCTAGTAATAAAAAAGTTACTATCTTAACTGAAAATGATAATATTATTTTTGAAAATAATGGTAAAGAATTAGAATATAAATTAGAAAAATATTTTGAACCATTTTTTGCAAATGAAGATAAATCAAAGAATTCATTTGGATTAGGTTTATATATTGTACATAATATTTTAAAAGCCAATAATTATACTTTAGAATATGAATATATAAATGGTTTAAATAGATTTGTTTGTAAAAAGGAAAAAGAATCTACGATATAGCGATTATTGGGGGAGGAGCAAGTTCTTTGATGCTAGCTTCCACATTAAATAAAAGAAAATATAAGAACATATGTATTATTGATACGAACTCTAAAGTTGGTTCAAAAATAAAAGTTTCAGGTGGAGCTAAATGTAATATTACAAATGAGCTTGTTACAAATAAAAACTATTTAGGTGATAAAGATTTTGTAGAAGAGATTTTACATAAATATACAAAAGATGATTTATTAAATTTTTTAAATAAAAATGGTGTTGTTCCAAAAATCAATCCTAAAATTGTGAAGGGAACTTATTTTTGTAACTCATCTCAAGATGTTATTGATATGTTTTTAAAATTAACTACACATATAAAAAAATATCTTGATACAAAAGTTTTAGATATTGAAAATATTATAGAATCAGATTCATATAAAATTAAAACAAATAAACAAGATATACAATCAAAAAAAATAGTTATCGCTAGTGGTGGTTTATCTTTTTCTTCTTTAGGTGCTACTTCTATTGCATTTGATATTGCTAAAAAATATGGACATACAATAGAAAAACTTGAACCAGCACTTGTTGGTTTTACCGTTCAAAAAGACCAATTTTGGTTCAAGAAATTATCAGGGATTTCAACATACGTTAATACTTTTGTTGATGGTAGAAAATTTGAAGGTTCTTTACTTTTTGCACATAAGGGATGTTCAGGACCTATAATTTTAACTTCATCTTTATATTGGAAAAAAGGACAGCTAGCTATTGATTTTTTGCCAAATAAAAAAATAGAAGATTTTTTTAAAAGTAATAAAAAAATATCTTCAGCACTACCTCTTCCAAAAAGATTTATTGAAGAGTTTTTACAGTCAATTGATTTGGAAGATAAAGCTATTTCTTCACTAAAAATTGATGAGAGAGAAAAGCTTTCAAAATTAAAATATTATGAATTCTCACCAGCTGGAAACTTCGGATATACAAAAGCTGAAGTTACAAAAGGTGGTATTAATACTGATGAAATTAATCATAATACTTTTGAAAGTTTAAAACAAAAAGGTTTGTATTTTATTGGAGAATGCTTAAATATTACAGGAGAATTAGGTGGATTTAATTTCCAAATAGCATTTTCACAAGCAAATATTTGTGCAAAAGAGTTAAACAAACTATAAAAAAAGTTATCCCTAACCATACACTTGCTACAATCACAAAAATATAATGAAAAAAATTTCGAAGGATTCAATTGAGAATTGCATTTATAGGCGACATAGTAGGTCGACCTGGACGAAAGATAATAAAAGAAAATTTATCTAAAATAAGAGAAGAATATAATATTGATTTTGTAGTTGCTAATGGTGAAAATGCAAGTCATGGTTTTGGCTTAACTATTAAAAATTGTGATGAATTATTAAAAATGGGTATTGATTTAATTACAGGTGGAAATCACTCTTTTGATAAAAAAAGAGAAATGATGGTTTTACTTGAAACAAAACCTGTTTTAAGACCTGATAATTATCCTGCTGGGTTAATTGGAAGTGGCTTAAAAGTTTGTGAAGTTCAAACTCCTAATGGAATTGAAAAACTTGCAGTTATAAATTTAATGGGACAATATACAATGCCTGTTGTTGAAAATCCTTTTAATTGGGCAAGAAAACTTGTAAATCAACTTCACGATGATGGAATTAAAAGTATATTTATTGATTTTCATGCAGAAGTTACAAGTGAAAAAAGAATTATGCTTATGATGCTTCAAAATGAAGTTAGTATGATTTGTGGAACACATACTCATGTAGGAACTGATGATTTACAAATATTTAATAATACTGCATATTTAACTGATATTGGATTAACTGGTTGTAGAGATAATGTAATAGGAATGGATAAAAAAATACCAATTCAAAAAGTAATAACAGGTTTAGGTGGTCACTTTGAAGTTCCTAGTTCTTGCAAATCGATTCTTCAAATGATGGTTACTGATATTAATGAAGAAGGAAAAGCAACGCAGTGTTTTAAAATCAAAAAATTATGTAATAATCAAGAATATATTATTACAAAGGCTATGATTGATTAGTATATCTAATTCCTATGATTTATTATTGTTTTTAAAAGAACAAAATTTAATAGATGAAAAGGATGAATATTGGTGGCCTAATGATAATAGTTTTGAAATTTTATTAGGTGCCATTTTAACACAAAATACTAAATGGACTAATGTTGAAAAGTCTTTAGACAATTTAAAAAATTTAAATATAAACTCTCTTGAAAAATTATCACAAATTGATTTACAAACTCTTATTTTTGCAATTACACCAAGTGGTTTTAAGAATCAAAAATCTGTAAGATTAATCTCATTGTCAAAAAATATACTTGAAGTATTTGGAACATTTGAAAATTTTTGTTTAAAAGTAGATAGACGATGGCTTTTAGAACAAAAAGGGATTGGTCCTGAAACTGCCGATGCCATTTTATGTTATTCTTGTAAACAAGAGTATATGGTTGTAGATTCTTATACAAATAGATTGTTAAAAAGATTTGGATACGAGTTTGAAAGTTACGAAGAATTACAAAATTGGTGCGAATATGGAATTAATGAAAATTACGATAAAATAGCCAAATTATATAATTATGAAATCTCATTAAATAAAGTTTATTCAAGGTTTCATGGGAAAATTATCGAGTTTATGAAACGTAATCCAAAAGGTTAATTAAATGATTATTATTCCACAAACTAAAGGTGGTGTAGGTAAATCTACAGTTGCAATGCAAGTTATTGCACCATATCTTTATAAAAAACATGGTAAAAGAATCACATATATCGAAATTGATGATGAAAATAATGATTCACAATCATTTACAAGAACTGAGATAGTAAATAAAAGAATGTTAGGAACTAATAAATTAACTCAATTAGATGAATTGATTTTAATGGATGATAACCATGAGGTTATTGTTGATGTTGGTGGAAATAAAACATCTTCATTAGTATTAGATGAGATAAAAAAAGTAGGAACTTTTGGAAATGTTAAATGGATTATACCTTTAGGTGATGGTGAACTTGATGGGAAAAATGCAATTGCGACAATGAAAAAAATTAAAAGAATTGATGAAAATGCTTCAAATAATGTAATCTTTGCATTAAGTAGGGCTATTTCTATGGAAGATGATTATATAGAAGAACAATTTATTAACTTTTTTGGACATAAATATATTGATTCAAATTCTGTAATTTGTGATTTTGTTAAGAATCCAAAATATTTTCCTGTAAAAAATGATAAAGTTATCACAATGAGTAGATACTTAGGTTCAACTGTTTGGGAAATGGCATATAACAATACTGATTTTGCACAAAAAGCAATAAGAGCAAAAGAATTAGGTGATATTGAAAGTGCAAGAAAATATTTGTTTTTTAGAAGAATTCAAACAGAAGCAAAAGATTATGTAATTAATGTTTTGAATAAAATTTTTTGTGATTTAGATACTTGGATTGATATAAAGAAATGAGTGAAATGAGTTTTAAACAAGCAAAAGAACTTGTTGAAAGAATGGAATTTTCAGAATTAGCACTTAAAAATGCGACAAAAGTTTTGGATGAATCATACCAAACTTTAGGAAGAGCTAGTGAAAATTTCGACAAAACTCTTATTAAGCAAGAGCAAATTTTAGAAAAACTTCCACAATCTGATAAAAAAATGTCATTTATGTTTTTAGCTGTTGCAATTAACATAGGTTTTATATTAGGACTTTTAGTTGGAAAATATATATTATAAAATAATTAAATAGGAAAAGTAAGAATGGGTAAACAAGAAAAAATTGTCTCAATGTTTAATGACATTGCTGGAACTTATGATGTTGCAAATAGAGTTTTATCGATGGGAATTGATAAATCATGGAGAAATAAAGCTTGTAATTTAGCTTTTGATTTTTATGGGAAAAAGAAATTAGAAAAGATAGTTGATGTTGCTTGTGGAACAGGTGATATGATTCAACATTGGAAAAAAATTGCTGAAACTAACAATATTGAATTAGAAAATATTGTTGGAGTAGATCCAAGTGTTGGAATGATGGAAGTTGCAAAGAAAAAACTTCCTGATGTTGAATTTATTGAAGCTGGAGCTGCATCTATGCCTCTGGATAGTGATTGTGCTGATATTATTTCTATTTCTTATGGAATTAGAAATGTTGTTCAAAGACAAGAGGCCTTTGTCGAGTTTGCAAGAGTTCTGAAAAAAGATGGATTAGTTGTAATTTCTGAATTTACAAAAAATGAAAAAACAAAACCTATTCATTATGTAACAGATTTCTATATGAATAAAATTTTACCAACTTTAGGTGGATTAATTTCAAGAAATAAAGAAGCTTATACTTATTTACCAAACTCTATTGATGAATTTTTAACTACTGATAATTTATGTAAAGAGTTAAAATTAGCAGGACTTGAACCAATTCATGTAAAAGCTTTTTCTATGAATATTTCAACTTTAATTATTGCAAAAAAATTATAAATTAAGAAGAAAGAGATTTTATGAATTCACCAATTAATGTA
The DNA here is from genome assembly GCF_003667345.1 of Poseidonibacter antarcticus. Lineage (NCBI taxonomy): Bacteria > Pseudomonadati > Campylobacterota > Epsilonproteobacteria > Campylobacterales > Arcobacteraceae > Poseidonibacter > Poseidonibacter antarcticus. Next base: position 59,356 of record NZ_RCWF01000014.1, on the reverse strand, counting down.
TCAACTTTAAATTCACAAATAAAGTCTCTTTTAGAGACAACTTTTATACAAGTTTATGTTGAAGGTGAAGTTTCAAATCTAACTTATCATAATTCAGGGCATATATATTTTTCTATTAAAGATCAAAATTCTACTATTTCTTGTGTAATGTTTAGAGGAAATACTAAATATTTAAAATTTAGACTTGAAGTTGGACAAAAAATAGTAATTACTGGAAATATTACAGTTTATGCACCAAGAGGAAATTATCAATTATTATGTAATAAAATTGAACCTTCAGGACAAGGTGCCTTAGCACTTGCTTATGAACAATTAAAAACTAAGTTAGAACAAAAAGGGTATTTTGACCCGTTAAGAAAGAAAACTCTTCCGAAATATCCTAAAAAAATTGCACTTGTTACTTCTGCAACTGGTGCAGCTATTGAAGATATGAAAAAAGTAGCACTTCATCGTTGGCCACTGGTTGAATTTATTTTAATTCCAACTTTAGTTCAAGGTGAGGGTTCTGCTTATGATATTTCAAATGCTATTAAATATGCGGATACTTTATGTGTTGATATTATGATTGTAGGTCGTGGTGGTGGAAGTATTGAAGATTTATGGGCTTTTAATGAAGAAATAGTTGCAAATGCTATTTATGAAGCTAATACTCCTATTATTTCAGCAGTTGGTCATGAAGTTGATTATTTAATTTCAGATTTTGTAGCTGATGTTCGAGCAGCAACTCCATCTAATGCAATTGAAATTGCTCTTCCTGATATAAATGAGCATAGAATGTATTTGGATTCTTTACGTAATGAATATGATAATTTATTTAAAAGAATTTTATTTAATAAAGAACAAGATATTATTAATTTAAAAAGATTATTTGAACAAAATTCAATGGAAAGTAAGTTTAAATTTATTGAATCAGAAATAAAACTTTTAAAATCTTCTTTTCAATCAAATTTATCTCAAAAAATAATACATTATGAAAATGAAATAGAAATGCTTGTAAAAACTTTTAAAAATAATTATTCTCAAAATATATCAAAACTTCAAAATAATATTGATTTATTAAAAAATAATTATGAATTAAATCATCCTAATAAAAAAGATAAAAATGGATTTGTACAAATATCAAAAGAGAATAAAATAATTTCTTTAGATAATTTAAAAGTAGGCGATACAGTCTCTTTACAAAGTCCTAAATATATTGCTACGTGTGTAATAAATAATTTAAAAAAACAATAAGTTTTAAGTTTATAATCGCTAGAATAAATTATAATACGTTGATAATGAAGCATACAAATAAAGGAAAATTATGGATGTTAATGAAGAAAAAGTAATTAATTATGCAAATACTAGTGAATTTATGACATTTGAGCTAGGTTCAATGAAATATGCAATTGAGTTACCAAAAATTAGAGAAATCTTAACTTATCCAGATAATATTACACCACTACCAAATACTTCAGATTGGGTAAAAGGACTTATAAATTTACGAGGTGAAGTTGTACCTATTTTGGATATTCGAATAAAATTTAATACAAGTGTAAGCACTTATGATGAAAATACATCTGTAATTGCTGTAATAACTGAAGATAAAAGAATGGTTGGGATTATTGTTGATTTGGTTGATGATGTTCAAAGATTAGATACAAGTACCTTAGCACCTGTTTCTGAAATGGGTTCAGCTATTCCTTCTAAATATTTAAAAGGTTATGTACGATTGGATAATAATGAAATGCTTGTTGTTATGGATATAGAAAGAGTAGTAGATAAAGAAGAATTAAAAGATTAAACATATAGGAAAATTATGCATGAAAAAATAGAAAAACTAAGAGGTCTTAAACTTCTTTTTGTTGAGGATGAAAAAGACTTATTATCTATAATTAGTGATGCATTAACAAAACTACAAGCAAATTTTCTCACTGCAAATAATGGCTTAGAAGCATTAGAATTACTAAAAAAAAATCCAGATATTGATGTAATTATTACTGATATTAATATGCCTGTAATGAATGGTTTAGATATGATAAAGAACATTGCAAATCAAGACCTTCATATTCCAATAATTGTAATGTCTGCACATACTGAAGAAGAATATATAATGAAAGCAAAAGAATATGGTGTTCGTGAATATTTATTAAAACCTTTTGATTTTATAAAGTTTATTGAACTTATAACAAGTATGAAAGTAAAATAAAATATGGAAATAGATAAAAAATTACTTAAACGTCTAAGAATATTATATGTAGAAGATGATGCTACTATTCGAACTGAATTATCTCAGTTATTATCTAATTTTTTTGAAACTGTATATACAGCAGAAGATGGAAAAGAAGGTTTAGAAATTTATCTTCGTAATCAGGATGAAATTGATATTATTTTATCAGATATTAATATGCCAAAATTAAGTGGTATTGATATGGTAAAAGCAATACGTGGAGTTGATTCAAAAGTTCCTATTTTTTTTGCAACAGCACATTCAGATAATGAATTTCTCTCAGAAGCTATAAAATTAAAGATTTATGAATATATAATAAAACCAATTGACATAAGACATTTACTTTCACTTATGAATGATTTAGCTGAAATTTTATATCAAGATTTTTTAATAGATCAGAAGAATAAAGAGTTAGAAAAGTATAAAGAAGTTACTGATTTAAATAATATTGTTATTGAAACTGATATTCATATGAAAATTGTAAAAGTAAATGAACTTTGTTGCAAGATTTCTGGATATTCAAAAGAAGAATTAATTGGACAAGACTTTAAGTTTTTAAAACATCTTGATACTTCAAATGACTTATATGTAAAAATGTATGCCGAAGTTCTTAATAATAAACCATGGCATGGAAATTTAAAAAATAGAACAAAAGATAATGGATTTTTTACTACTGACTGTTATATGATTACAATTTTAAATGATGCTGGAGAAGTTGAAGGTGCTATTTCTATTCAAAAAGATATTACAGAAGAATTAGTTAGAAAAAGAGAAATGCAACGTGCTTTAATGAAAGATAAAAGTGAGATTTTTATAAGAAGTAAAGAAGGTAATGCTGAACAATATGCAATTATTAATGATTTAAAGATTAAACTTGAAAATGCTCAAAATGAACTTTTTAAAGTTCAAAAAAATACAGATAAATATATATATACAGCTGAAAAATATTCTTTAGAAAATAGAAATTTAAAAAGTGAATTATCTATTTATAAAAGAAATTCAGATAAACATAATACCTCTTTAAAATTGTCAAAAGAAAATTCAGATTTAAGACAAGATATTAAAAGATTAAAAATTAAAATAGAAGATAATGAAAATAAATTTTTAAAAGAAAAGAAACAAATAGAAGTTAATTTTCAAATTGAAATTGATGAAATTACTAACGCATTAACAAAATTAAGAGAAAAATATGAAGCAATTGAAACGGATGATGTTTTAGTTCAGAAATTAGAATATTGGAAAGAAAAAGCAAGTAATGAATCTAAAAGACTTGAAAATTTAGAGAAACAAATTATGACTTATGGTGATAAAGATATGATGAATAAAATTTTTGGTTAAATAGATCAAGTTATCCTTGATCTATTTAATAGTGATGCTAATTATTTTTTGTTCACTAAGTGGTTTATCTCCTCCACTTCTACCTGTTGTTGGAACACTTTCTATCTTTTTAACAATATCCATTCCTTTTGTAACATAACCAAAAATAGTATGTTTACCATTTAACCAATATGTTGGAACTGTTGTTATAAAAAATTGACTTCCATTTGTATTTCTACCTCTATTTGCCATTGCTAAAACACCCGCTTTATCAAATAGTGCTGATGGAGAGAACTCATCTTCAAAATTCTTTTTCCAGATAGATTCTCCACCTGTACCCGTTCCTGTTGGATCTCCTGATTGCAACATAAAACCTCTAATAACTCTATGGAAAATTAAACCATTGTAATAACCATTTTTTGAATGTGTTATAAAGTTCTCAACTGCTTTAGGTGCAATATCAGGTCTTAATTCAATCTGTATTTCCCCTTGATTTGTTTCAATTATTGCAAGAGGATTTGCTGCTTGTAAATATAATATAAATGAACAAAGAATAAAAAGTATTTTTTTCATATATAGCCTTTATTGTTAAGATTTGAGGAAATAGTATATTATTTTAGCTTTAAAAAAAAATAAAATTACTTTTTTTATTAATTTTTAATAAAAAAGTGTTAAAATTCATTAAAATATGTATTATTTTATCTTAAAAAGGAAAAGATAATGGAAATACCATCAATTCCTCAACCAACGTTTTATATCTTTAAGTGTGAACAAGCTTCACCACCAGGGATGCCAAAACCATCATGTGTAAATGAGAATACTAGAGATTTATTTAATTACACTACAAAATTATTAATGCAAAAGGGATTAATGGGACCTGTTCAAGTGGTTAGAACTTCTTGTTTAGGTCGATGTGAAATGGGTCCGGTTATGTTACTTGAGCCAGGACATCATATGTATTGTCAGTTATCTAAGGAAAAAATAGATAAAATAGTTGAAGAACATATATTAGGTGGAAGTCCAGTTGTTGAGTATTTAATACCTAAACAACATTGGGGTGAAGCTATAAAATTAGAAAATTAAAGAGGACTAAAGTATATGACATTTGATATGCTATATAGTAAAATTCATAGAGCGACAGTTACTGATGCTAACTTAAACTATGTGGGATCGATTACTATTGATGAAGAATTAATGAAAGCATCAAGTTTAAGAGTTGGTCAAAAAGTTGAAATTGTAAACGTTAATAATGGCGAAAGATTTGCTACTTATGTTATTAAAGGTAAAGCAGGAAGTAAAGATATGTGTCTTAATGGAGCTGCTGCAAGAAAAGTTGAAATTGGAGATAAGATTATAGTTATTTCTTATGCTTCTTATTCTGAAAAAGAACTAGAAAATTATAAACCTATTATAGTTATTGTAGATGATGAAAATAATATTGATATGATTACAAATGAATTAGTGGGGAGCGATCATGTTTGATGGAATTGATTTAAAAAATTTAGATTTAAATGGAATGATGGGACAGTTTCAAAATATGGCAGCTAGTGCAAAAGAGGAAAATGCTTCAAAAATATTTACTTCAAAAGCTGGTGGTGGAATGATTGAAATTTCAATTAATGGTAATTCAGAAGTTGTTGATTTAAAAATTGATGATTCTTTACTTGAAGATAAAGATTCACTACAAATTTTATTAATTTCATGTATGAATGATGTTATTAAGCAAACAGAAGAAAACCAAAAAATGATGGCCATGAATATGATGGGTGGATTAGGTTCTATAGGAAAAAAATAGTAAATGAAAACATTACTTACAAATTTTGAAGATTATTTAATAAATAATCTTCCTGTTTCTAAAACTTTTCATCCTTATTTTGAAGATGCTTTAGGAAATATGCTCCAAGCAGGTGGAAAAAGATTCCGTCCAATGCTTTTACTTTCAGTTGTTAAATCAAATAAAAATTTATTAATACAAAATTCTATGCCAGTTGCTTTAGGCCTAGAGATGCTTCATACCTATTCTCTTATTCATGATGATTTACCTTCTATGGATAACGCTGATTTAAGACGAGGTTTTGAGACTTTACACAAAAAATATGATGAAGTTACTGCAATATTAGTAGGTGATGCTTTAAATACAGAAGCTTTTAAACAAATATCAAATGCACCTTTGCACAATGATGTAAAAATAGAATTAATTAAATGTTTATCATCAAATGGTGGAATTGATGGAATGATAATAGGTCAAGCAATTGATTGTTATTTTGAAAATAAAATACTTGAACTTTCGCAATTAGAATATTTACATATTCATAAAACTGCAAAACTAATTGCAGCTTCATTAAAAATGGGTGCAATTATTAGTGAATATGATTTTCAAACTCAAGAAAAATTATATAATTTTGGAATTGACTTAGGTTTACTATTTCAAATTCAAGATGATATTATTGATGAAACTTATACAGAAGAAGAAGCAGGAAAAACAACACAAAATGATGATGCTAAAAATTCATTTGTAAATTTATTAGGACTTGATGGTGCTATTAATTCTGCGGATAAATTAGCAGACAAATGTGAAAAAATATTAAATACATTAGATAAGAATTTAAAACAATCTTTAGAAGAATTACTTCTAAAATATATAAATAGACATAAAATAGATAAAAAATCTCTATAAAAATCTAAACTCTTAGTCAATTTAACTCATACTCCCTTGACAATTAAACAAAAATTATATAAAATTTAGCACTCAAAAAAATAGAGTGCTAAAATAATTAATTATTTAAATATATTTTAAAACTTATAAAAGGATTAACATGAATTTTAAACCATTAGGAAAAAGAGTTCTAGTACAAAGAACTGAAGTAGAGAGCAAAACTGCAAGTGGGATTATCTTAGTTGATTCAGCAAAAGAAAAACCAAATACTGCAGAAGTAAAAGCAATTGGTGGAGAGATAACTGAAATTAAAGTAGGTGATACAATTGTTTTCGAACAATTTAGAGGAACTGAGTTTACACTTGATGGTGTAGATTATTTAGTATTAGATCAAGAAAATATTATAGGAGTAATGTAAAATGGCAAAAGAAGTATTATTTAGCGATGCAGCAAGAAACAAGTTATATACAGGTGTTGAAAAATTATCAGATGCAGTAAAAGTTACAATGGGTCCTAGAGGAAGAAATGTTTTATTACAAAAAGCTTTTGGAGCTCCAACTATTACTAAAGATGGTGTATCAGTTGCACGTGAAATTGAACTTGAAGACACTTTAGAAAATATGGGTGCACAATTAGTTAAAGAAGTTGCTTCTAAAACTGCTGATGAAGCAGGTGATGGAACTACAACTGCAACAGTTTTAGCTCATAGTGTTTTCAAAGAAGGTTTAAGAAATGTAACAGCAGGTGCTAATCCAATTATTTTAAAAAGAGGTATGGACAAAGCAACTGAAGCTATTTTAGTAGAACTTAAAAAAGCATCTAGAGTTGTAGCTGATAAAAAAGAAATTGAGCAAGTTGCTACAATTTCGGCAAACTCTGATACTGCAATTGGTGCAATGATTGCTGAAGCTATGGATAAAGTTGGAAAAGATGGTGTTATTACTGTTGAAGAAGCAAAAGGTATCTCTGATGAATTAGATGTTGTTGAAGGTATGCAATTTGATAGAGGTTATTTATCTCCATACTTTATTACAAATACTGAAAAAATGACTACTGAAATGGAAAACCCATTTATTTTATTATGTGAGAAAAAAATCTCTAACTTAAAAGAAATGTTACCAATTTTAGAAGCTGTTAATCAAACAGGAAGACCTTTATTAATAATCTCTGAAGATGTTGAAGGTGAAGCACTTTCTACATTAGTTGTAAATAGATTAAGAGGTTCATTAAACATTGCTGCTGTTAAAGCTCCAGGTTTTGGTGATAGAAGAAAAGCAATGTTAGAAGATATTGCTGTTTTAACTGCTGGAACTGTTGTTGCAGAAGAAATGGGAATGAAACTTGAAACAACTGGAATGGAAGCATTAGGAACAGCTGCTAGAGTTGTAATTGATAAAGATAATACTACTATTGTAAATGGTGCAGGTGAAGCTGATGCTGTTTTAGGTAGAGTTAATCAAATCAAAGCTGAAATGGAAGGTACATCTTCTGAGTATGATAAAGAAAAATTACAAGAAAGATTAGCAAAACTTTCAGGCGGAGTTGCAGTTATTAAAGTTGGAGCTGCAAGTGAAACTGAAATGAAAGAGAAAAAAGATAGAGTTGATGATGCATTAAGTGCAACAAGAGCTGCTGTTGAAGAAGGTATTGTAATTGGTGGTGGAGCTGCATTAATTAGAGCTGCTGCTAAAGTATCTTTAGGACATCTTGAAGGTGATGAAGCTATTGGAGCTGCTATTGTTTTAAGAGCTATTAAAGCACCTTTAAAACAAATTGCTATAAATGCTGGTTATGATGCTGGTGTTGTTGCAAATGAAGTTGAAAAATCTGATAATGAAAACTTTGGATTTAACGCTGCAACTGGTGAATATGTTGATATGTTCCTTGCTGGTATCGTTGATCCTGCAAAAGTTGAAAGAGTTGCAATGCAAAATGCAGTATCAGTAGCATCGTTATTATTAACTACAGAAGCTACAGTAACTGATATTAAAGTTGACTCAGCAGCTCCTGCAATGCCTGATATGGGTGGAATGGGCGGTATGCCTGGAATGGGAATGTAGTCTAAGAAAAGATTTCTTTTTAACATTTCCAACAAAATAAAAATAAAGAAGAATACTGATTATATTAGTATCTCTTCTTTATTTATTAGCCAAAATACTTTACAATATCTTGTGAATAAATCATCAATTACTTTTTCTACATCATTAATAACTATTTCAAATTGAACATCATTATTTTTTTAAATTGAATTAAAAATACTACCATTAGACCACTAGTTTAATAAATCATTTATATTTTTATTGCTATTATTAGACCACTAGTTTAAAAAAAGGAAAATAATGTCAAATGAAAATACTAAAAATGAGAAAATAGAGTATATTTGTGAGAAAGCTTATGAAGAATTATTAAAAGATGGTATTAATAATTTCTCATTAAATAAATTTATTGCAGAACTTCAAATGTCAAAGGGGCAGTTTTATTATTATTTTAAAACAAAAGATGAACTAATATCTAAAACTATAGATAATAAAAGTTATGAAGTTTTTAATTATACATACGAGCAAACAAAATCAAAATCAACATTTCTTGAAAAGATGTTTGCATTTTTTGCATTTTTTTTAGATGATTTAAATCCTAACTTTGCTAATTGGAATAAGTTATTAAAGAGTAGTTTTCATTTATATATTGATACAGAAAATAAGGATATTCAACAGTTAAATAGAAATTTTAATAATAAAGTATTAAAAAATATAGAAAATATTTTTGATGAAATGATTAATAATGCTTATTTAAAAGAAGAAGCAAGGATTTTTCCACGTAGTCTAATAGCAACAGCAGATGGTATGTATATACACTCATTGATGGATAAGAATTATGATCTTAAAACTTATTTGTCTGAATATTTAATTATGATTGATAAATTATTGAAAAAAGAAAATACAGGAGAAAAAAATTGAATATATATTGGTTTAGTGTTTTAATAGCAACACTTTTTGAAGTATTATGGGTAATTGGTCTTAAATATGCTTCATCAATATCAGAATGGATTGCAACAATTATATGTATTGCACTTACTTTTGTTTTGATGATTTTTGCACAAAAAAAACTACCTATTGGAACAACTTATACTATTTTTACAGGTATTGGTACTATTGGAACAATATTAGTTGATGTTATCTTCTTTGGAGAAGAATTAAAAGCAATAAAAGTTTTTTTTATTTTAATATTAATTCTAGGTGTTATGGGACTTAAATTAGTTACAACTAATAATGATATAGAACTTGAAAAAGGAAAGTTATAATGGATTGGTTTGTACTTGTTCTTGCAGGTTGTTCAGAAGTTTTCGGTATAGCTATGATGAATAGATATAAGCATAAAAAAGGATTTTTAGGAATATTATTAATAATATTAGGATTTTCATTAAGCTTTTTCTTCTTATCTTATGCAATGAGAACTTTGCCTATGGGACTTACTTATGCAATATGGACAGGAATTGGAGGTGCAGGAGCTGCTATTTTAGGAATAGTATTATATGGTGAGTCAAAAGATTTGAAAAGAATATGTTTTATAATGATGATAATAATTAGTGTTATTGGATTAAAAATTTCTGCTTAAAACTTTAATTCTAAATATTTACTTTTATAAGTAGAAGTTATAATAAATTTAATAAATATTTAACTAATTAGTTGTATACTTTCACATAATATTTAATTATAGGAATATCAAATTGAATGCATTACATAATATTTTTTTATTTTACAAAGATGGATTTTCTAATCTAGTAGTAGGTAAAGTTTTATGGAAACTTATATTAATTAAACTTATTGTAATTCTAGTTTTCTTAAGATTTTTTATTTATGATAAAAGTATAAATAGTGAATATCAAACAGATGATAAAAAAATTGAATTTATATTAAACAATCTTATAAAGGATGAATAATGGAAGAACATTTAGTTGATTGGTCACGTGCTCAATTTGCATTAACAGCAATTTATCACTGGCTTTTTGTTCCTTTGACACTAGGACTTGGATTTATAATTGCATTTATGGAGACTATATATGTAAAAACAGGTGATGAGTTTTGGAAGAAAACTACAAAGTTTTGGATGACATTATTTGCAATTAATTTTGCTATTGGTGTTGCAACTGGAATTATTATGGAGTTTGAGTTTGGTACAAATTGGGCAAATTACTCTTGGTTTGTTGGAGATATTTTTGGGGCTCCTTTAGCTGTTGAGGGTATTTTAGCCTTTTTTATGGAATCAACATTTTTTGCTGTTATGTTTTTTGGTTGGGATAAGGTATCAAAAGGTTTTCATCTTCTTTCAACTTGGCTTGTTGCTATTGGTTCAAATTTAAGTGCTCTTTGGATTTTAGTTGCAAATGCTTGGATGCAAAATCCTGTTGGTATGAAATTTAATCCAGATACTGTACGAAATGAAATGGATAATTTTTGGGATATATTATTCTCACCTGTTGCTGTTTCAAAGTTTTTACATACAATTACAAGTTCTTATATTGTTGCTTCATTATTTGTTATTGGTGTTTGTGCTTGGTATTTATTAAAAAAAAGAGAAATACAATTTGCTAAAAAATCTATGGTAGTAGCTGCAACATTTGGTTTTATTATGTCAATTTTTGTAATACTAACAGGAGATGAATCTGCTCATCAAATTGCATTAAAACAACCAGTAAAACTAGCTGCTATGGAAGGTCTTTACGAAGGTAAAACAGATGCAGCTCTTGTAGGTGTAGGTATTTTAAATCCTAAAAAAACACTGCAAAATGATGAAGATGAGTTTTTATTCCAAGTTGAAGCACCTTATGCCTTATCTCTTTTATCTTTTCATAATATACATGCTTTTGTTCCTGGTTTAAAAGATTTAGTATATGGAAATGAAGAATACAATATTGAATCAGCTCAAAGTAAAATGGATAAAGGAAAAATTGCAGTAAATGCTTTAAAAATGTATAAAATTGCAAAAGAAGAGAATAATCTAATAAACATAGCAAAATATGAAAAAATATTAAATGATAATATGAAATACTTTGGTTATGGTCATTTAGAAAAACCAGAGGATATCGTCCCTCCTATTTCAATTACTTTTTATACTTTTCACCTAATGGTAGCATTAGGAACGTGGTTTCTTGTTCTTTTTGGATTAATTCTTTTCTTTACAATGAAAAGAGAAATTTTAAATTATAGATGGCTTTTAATAAGTGCGGTTTGCTCAATTCCTCTTGGATATGTAGCTAGTGAAGCTGGTTGGATAGTTGCAGAAGTTGGAAGACAGCCTTGGGCTATTCAAGATTTAATGCCAGTAGGTCTTGCTGCAACTGATATAGGAACTACAAATGTGATGATATCATTTTTTATGTTTGCAACATTATTCACTATCTTATTAATAGCTGAGGTGAAAATTATGTTAAAACAAATAAAAATTGGACCTAAAGGAGGACACTAGGATGTTTGAAAATTTAACACTTTTACAATTACAACAATTGTGGTGGATAATTATTTCACTACTTGGCGGACTTTTTGCTTTTATCATGTTTGTTCAAGGTGGACAAACATTATTAGGAAGATTATCTAAAGGTGATGAAGTATACAAAACTATGTTAATTAATTCTCTTGGTAGAAAATGGGAATTAGGTTTTACTACATTAGTTTTATTTGGAGGAGCTTTATTTGCAGCTTTCCCATTATTTTATGCGACAAGTTTTGGGGGAGCATATTGGGTTTGGATGTTAATTCTTTTTTGTTTTACTATTCAAGCTGTGAGTTATGAGTATAGAAAAAAGCCTAATAATTTTCTAGGACAAAAAGTTTATGAAGGATTTTTATTTGTAAATGGAAGTTTAGGAGTTATTTTATTAGGTGTAGCAATAGCAACATTTTTTTCAGGTTCAAACTTTTTAGTTGATGATAATAATTTCTCTCATTGGCAAACTCCGTATAGAGGATTAGAAGCACTTTTGAGTATTTTTAATTTATCTTTAGGATTTGCATTATTTTTATTATCTCGTATTTTAGGGGCATTATATTTTATTAATAATATTGACAATGATATTATTAGAAATAGGGCAGTGAAAAGTATAAAAATAGATATGTTAATTTTTCTTTTTTTCTTTTTGATATTTTTATTTATGTTATTTACAAATAGTGGATATGGATATGATGCTAATCAAGTTGTACATATTATTGAATATAAATATTTAATAAACTTTTTGCAAATGCCTTATGTTTTTGCCTTGTTTATTATTGGTGTTCTTATGGTTGTTATTGCTGTATTTTTTACAATTAGATTTGAAAGAACTTGTTGTATTAAAACAGCTGGAGTAGGTGTTGTTCTTACTGTTATGACTTTATTTTTAAATGTTGGATTAAATAATACTTCATATTATCCATCTACATTTGATTTACAAAGTTCTTTAACTATTATAAATAGTTCTGGAAGTCATTATACTTTAACAGTAATGGCATATGTTGCTTTATTAGTTCCTTTTGTATTAGCGTATATTGCTTATGCTTGGTATCAAATGGACAAAGTAAAAATTACAAAAGAAGAAATAGAAGATCCTACTGGACATAAATACTAAGGAATAAAATAATGGAATATTTAACACCAATACTGTGGTTGATTTCTTGGCCACTTGTTACTTATATCTCTTATAAATTAATTTTAAGAAATATAAAGAAGATTTAATGATTTATATTATGAAAAAGAGTTTTATTTACTTCTTTTTTTTAATGATTTTAATAAATATAAGCGAAAGCTTTTATAAACATTATATTATAAAGGATAATAGAAATGATATCATTTCCAGTAAAAACAAATAAAGAAAACGCAGCAGTTTCACCACTTTTTGGAAAAGCAAAATATTTTGCTTTTTATGATGGTGAGAATTTAACTATTGAAGAAAATAAAAAAGAAGGTGGTTCGGCAATTATTGAATGGTTTATACAAAAAGGTGTAAATGATATTATAATTAAAGAGATGGGAATTAATCCATATAAAAAAATACAAGCAACAAATATGAATATTTATTATGCAGGAGAAGATAGAATTACAACAAATGAAGTAATCGAACTGTATAAAAAAGATATGCTAAAAAAACTTGATGAAGATAGTATGATAAAAATTATAAAAAATCATGAAGGCTCACATAAACATTCTTAATAGTTTTTCAAGATATATAAAATAAAACTTTATATATCTTGAAACATCTTACGAACTTTAAAAATTTCATCGATATTTTCAAAGAATAATTCTATTATTTTAGGATCGAAGTGCTTACCTTTTTCCTCTCTAAATAGCTTAAATATTTTTTCATCTTCCCATGCTTTTTTATACACTCTATTACTTCCTAATGCATCGAAAACATCAGCAACTGCAGTTATTCGTGCAAAAATATGAATTTGTGATTCTTTTAATCCTCTAGGATATCCTAAACCATTATATTTTTCATGATGTTCTCTTGAAACAATTGCAGCTGCTTGAAGTATTGGTTTTTTTGAATGCTTTAGCATTTCAAAACCCAATTGGGCATGTGTTTTCATTATTTCAAATTCATCAAATGTAAGTTTGCCGGGTTTATTTAAGATATTATCAGGTATCCCAACTTTTCCAATATCATGCATTGGAGATGCTAATTTTAGAGTACTTGCTTCTTCTTGAGATAGTCCAAGCTTAATAGCTAAAATATATGAATACTCAGCAACTCTTTTTACATGATTACCTGTTTCTTTACTTCGTGTTTCTGCAATTTCTCCCATTGTATAAATTATTTCTTTTTGTGTATTTGTAATTTCATCATGTAACAATTCAATTTGTTCAATACCTTCTTTTATAGACATAGACATATTCTTAATTGCAAAGGATATTTCCCCTAATTCATCTGGTCTATTAATTATTTTAGTATTTGAATATTGACCATTTTTTACGATATTGATATTTTCTATTATTACTTTTGTATCATTTTTTAGCATTCTTCCAAATGCAAAAGATAAAATTATTGCTATAAAAATCATAAGAGTTCCAATATATATTACATCAATAGTTACATGTGAATTAATTATACCTTCAGTGTTATATCTTAATATTATAAGTAATAATGTTAGAATAGGTGATATTGTAAAAATTAAAAAAGTTTCAATGACTCTTCTAGATATTTTTTCATTAAAAAATGTGTAATTTATATTGTTTGAAATTTCTTTGTATCTCATCTCAAATAGAATATACTCAAGTTGTGAAAGAATAGCAGCTCCTAAAATGAGATAACTTAAGAAAATTCGAATATGACTTAATATTGGAAAATCTGGATATAAAAAATAGTGCAATATAAAAGCAACAAAACCTGCAAAAATCCATGATATTATACTTAGAAAATAAGCTTGTCTTGGTAGTGATAAATTTTTCTTTTTTTTCTGAAAAAACCAATATAAAAATTCTCTAAAAATTGTATGTATAATAAATACAATAAAAAGATTTCTAAATAATTGATTTGGCATTAGTCCATCAATAAACTCACAAATATTTGAGCAAAAAGTTTGTAAAAATAAGAGTGCAAATAAAGATGATATATATAGGAATAATCTAGTTTTTAAATTGATTAAATTTTTTATTGTTAATTCTTTTTGCATTTTGTTTTTTTGAAAGTATAAAATAACTTTCAATTTCCTTTATAATTTTTTATATACTGTTGTTATATCAATAGTATCATAATTATTTCATAGAACAAAAAAATAAATAATATTTTATTATGAATAGATTAATTGTTTTATAATTCTTCTTTGCTAAAATAAAATAAAAATTGGATTTTAAATGAAAGATAAGTTAATACAAATTATAAAAGAAGCTGGTGAAATATTAAAAGATGGTTACTATTCAAAAAAAGATGTAACTTTTAAAGCTAAAAAAGATTTAGTTACAAAATATGATGTAGCAGTTGAAAACTTTTTAAAAGAAAGATTTGGAAGAGAATTTCCCAAATTCAATGTAATTGCAGAAGAGTCAGATAATACAGATAAAATATTTTCAGATTCAATTATAGTTGACCCAATAGATGGAACAACAAATTTTGTAAATAAATTACCGCATACAGCAATATCAGTTGGAGTATATAAAGACAAAAAACCATTTATTGGAATTGTGTATAACCCTATTTTAGATGAATTATATACAGCTGTTGTAGGAGAAGGTGCTTATTGTAATGGTGAAAAAATAGAAGTATCAGATGAAAGTGTTTTTCAAAAAGCATTACTTTCAACTGGTTTCCCTTATACATCTGGGACATGCGAAGATGATTTAAATGATGTAATGAAAAAAATGAAAATTATTTTACCAAAATGTCAAGATATTAGAAGATTAGGATCAGCAGCACTTGATTTATGTTATGTTGCACGTGGAATTTATGAAGGTTATTATGAAATGAATTTAAAAGCTTGGGACGTTAGTGCTGGTTTAATAATACTTCAAGAAGCTGGTGGAAAAGTATCTAATATTGATGGAAATGATTATATTTTATTTGAAAATAAATATATTGTAGCATCAAATAATCATATACATAATGAGTTGATTCGAAATTTAAATCTTTAGATTAAAAGTAATATTTTAGTAACAAAGCAATTTTTTAGTAACTTTTAAATATAATCTTTGATTAAATTTTGCTAAAAAGGTGTTGCTTTATGTGTGGAATTGTTGGTTATATAGGTAAAAACGATACAACAAAAATATTACTTAATGGTTTAAAAGAGCTTGAATACAGAGGTTATGACTCTGCTGGTATTGCTGTTTTAAATAAAGATAGAATAGATGTATTTAAAGCCTTAGGGAAACTTTGTAATTTAGAAAAAAAGATTTCTGCTAACAATACAATAGAATCTTATGATTTAGGAATTGGTCATACAAGATGGGCAACTCATGGGAAACCAACAGAATTAAATGCACATCCACACTTAGGTGAATATTCATATGTTGTTCATAATGGGATTATTGAGAATTATAAAGAATTAAAAGAAGAGCTAATAAAAAAAGGACATAATTTTGTATCTCAAACGGATACAGAAGTTATTGTTCATTTATTTGAAGATTATTATAATAAGATTAATAATACAAAAAAAGCTTTTGAAGATACAATAAAAAGATTATCAGGTGCTTTTTCAATTCTTCTAATTACAAAAGTAGATCCTACAAAAGTATTCTTTTTTAAATCTGGGTCTCCATTAATTGTAGCACTTGGTAAGGAAGAAAATGAAGTTTTATTTTCTTCTTCTGATGCTCCTCTAATTGGTTTAGCAAAAAAAGTTGTTTATTTAGAAGATAATGTTGGTGGAATTGCAAGTGCTAATGGCGTTGAATTTTTTAATGATAATTATTCATGGTCTACTCTTCCTACTTCAAAACAGCATGCACAAAAAGATGGATTTAGATTTTTTATGGAAAAAGAAATTTATGAACAAAGTAATGTTGTAGGTGATTGTATGCTTGGACGACTTAATGAAGAAGAAATTTCATTTGATGAAATTGATAGATCATTAATTGAAGGTATAAATGAAATTAAAATTTGTGCTTGTGGTACTTCATATCATTCAGGACTTACAGCTGCATATCTTTTTGAAAGATTATCTAAAATTAAATGTAATGTAGAAATTGCAAGTGAGTTCAGATATAAAGAACCTTTATTAACTAAAGATACTTTATTTATTGTAATAAGCCAAAGTGGTGAAACAGCTGATACTTTAGAAGCTTTGAAAATGGCAAAACAAGCAGGTTTAAAATCACTCGTTATTTGTAATGTTGATAATTCTTCTATGACAAGAACAGCAGATGCTACAATTTTAACACGTGCAGGAATTGAAAAAGGTGTTGCATCAACAAAGGCATTTACTACACAAACAGTAGTTTTATGGATGTTAGCACTTTATTTTGCAAAAGCAAAAAATGTAATACAAAGTGATAAATTACAAAGTGAACTTCAATCATTAAGAGAAGTTCCAAAGTCTTTAGTTATTGATGATAAAATTCATGAAAAAACAAAAAGACTTTCTAAAAGGTACCTTCATGGTCATGGTTTCTTCTTTATAGGTAGGGATGTTTTCTATCCCTTAGCATTAGAAGGAGCTTTAAAGCTTAAAGAAATTTCATATTTACACGCAGAGGGTTATCCTGCTGGTGAAATGAAACACGGTCCAATTGCATTAGCTGATCCTGAGTTGTTCACTATTGCACTTATGCCTGAAAATTTACTTTATGATAAGATAAAATCCAATGTTGAAGAACTAAGTGCTAGAGATAGTACAATTTGTTCTATATCACCACTTGAATTTGATTTAAGTGATGATTTTATAAAAACTAGAAAAACTGATCATTATATGTTAGAATTTTTTGAAATGTTAATAGCTTTACAGCTATTTTCTATGGAAATATCAGTTAGATTAGGAAATGATGTTGATATGCCAAGAAACTTGGCTAAATCAGTTACAGTAGAATAGATTCAACTTGCTGTTGTATTTGTTATTTTTTTAACAGCAAAATTGTAATTAAAAATAATGGAAAACAAAAATGGAAAACCTTAAAGGAAAACAAACATGGAAAACAAAAAACAGTATTTATTTACTTCAGAAGTAGTAAGCCCAGGTCATCCTGATAAATGTGCAGATATTATTGCGGATACTATTGTTGATAAATTAATTATTGAAGATAAAAACAGCAGAGTTGCATCTGAAGTTTTTGTTGCAGGAAAAAATGTAGTAATTGGTGGAGAAGTTAAATCAACTTGCCAATTAAGTAATGAAGATTATGAAAAATTAGTTAAAGATGCTTTGGCAAAAATTGGTTATGACGGAAAGTCTGCTTTTACAAAAGAGCAATGTTTACATCCTGATGATGTAAATGTTCAAGTTTTATTAAACCAACAAAGCCCTGATATTTCTCAAGGTGTTGATCAAACAACAGGTGATATTGGTGCTGGAGATCAAGGTATTATGTTTGGTTTCGCATCAACTGAAACTGCTGATTATATGCCAGCTGCTATTTCATATGCTAGAATGTTAAGTGATAAAGTTTACGCATATGCATTAGCTCATAATCATAAATTAGGTGTTGATATTAAAACACAAGTTACTGTTGATTATGGTTCAAAAGAAAATTTTGAAAATTGTAAACCTCAAAAAATTCATACTATTGTAGTTTCAGCTCCTTCTGTTGAAGGAATGGATATTAAAGAAGTAAGAGAATTAATTCAAGGTTTAATTGATGATTCAGGACTTCCTGTAGAAATGTATGACAAAGAAAATACAATTATTCATATTAATCCAACAGGAAGATATGTATCTCACTCATCATTACATGATAGTGGATTAACAGGAAGAAAACTTATTGTTGATTCTTTTGGAGGTTACTCACCAATAGGTGGAGGAGCTCAAAGTTCAAAAGATTATACAAAAGTTGATAGATCTGGACTTTATGCAGCTAGATGGTTAGCTAAACATATTGTTGCAGCTGGACTTGCAGGAAAAGCTGTAGTTCAAATATCATATGCAATTGGAGTAGCACGTCCTACTTCTGTTTCAGTTGATACAATGGGTACATATACAAGAATAAATGATGATGAATTATCTTCATTTGTAATGGATACTTTCTCATTAACTCCAAGATGGATTACAGATAAATTTGCTTTAGATAAACCAAGTGCTGAAACTTTCCTTTATGCTGATGTTGCAGCGCGGGGGCAAGTTGGTCAAAGTGATTACCCTTGGGAAAAACTTGACGAATTAGAAAAATTTAAAAATTTATAGAATTAGAAAAAAGGATTTAGTATGGATTTAAAAAACTTATTTAGTAAAATATCGTTTGACAGCTCTTCAAGGGAACAAGCAACAAAAAAGGATGCCCCTTCTCATTGGGTAAAATGTCCAGAATGTCACGCTTTAATGTTTTTTAAAGAGGTTGAAAGTCAAGATAATATATGTCCTAAATGTAATTTTCATATGAGAATTGGAGCTAAAAGAAGAATAGAAATTTTAGCTGATCAAGGTACATTTGTAGAATATGATGAGAATTTAAGACCGAACGATCCTTTAAAATTTGTTGATAAAACTTCTTATAAAAAAAGAGTTGAATTAGCAGAGAAGAAAACAGGTAGAACTTCTTCTGTTTTAAGTGGAGAATGTGAAATAAATGAAATACCAGTACAGATTGTTGTATTTGACTTTTCATTTATGGGTGGTTCATTAGGTTCAGTAGAAGGTGAAAAAATAGTACGTGCAGTAAATAGAGCTATTGAAAAACGTCAAGGTTTAATTATTGTATCAGCTTCAGGAGGTGCAAGAATGCAAGAGTCTACTTTTGCATTAATGCAAATGGCAAAAACTTCAGCAGCCTTAAAAAAATTAGATCATGCAAAACTACCTTATATTTCTATTTTAACAGATCCTACAATGGGTGGTGTTTCTGCATCATTTGCTTTTTTAGGTGATATTATAATGGCAGAACCTGGTGCTTTAATTGGTTTTGCAGGTCAAAGAGTTATTAAACAAACTATTGGAGCTGATTTACCAGAAGGTTTCCAGCGAGCAGAATTTTTACTTGAAAAAGGTTCTATTGATATGGTTGTAAATAGAGCACAGATGAAACAAACTTTATCTGATTTATTAACAATGTTTCAAAAAGAAGAAATAGCTAATTAATGCTATCAAATTTAGAAAAAGCTTTAGGTTTTGAACTTAAAGCTTCTAATTTATTATATGTTTTATGCGATTATGAAACACTTCAGAAAAAAAATATTTCCCTTAAACAATTTGTAGAACTTTGTAAAAGTGCAAATGTAAAATTAATACAATATAGAGATAAAGTTTCTTCTATAAAAATCCAAAGAAAAAATTTGATTTTTCTAAAAGAGAACTTAGATATTCCTATATTAATAAATGATAAAATTGAATTAATTGAATTTTGTGATGGTTTACATCTAGGACAAGAAGATTTTTCTTTAATACATAAAGATAAGAATATAGCTATAAAATTAATAAGAAGAAAAATTAAAGATAAACTTTTGGGTCTTTCAACTCATAATGAAATTGAGATTTTAGAAGCAAACGAACTAGATATTGATATGATAGGTTTAGGTGCTTACAGAAATACAACTACAAAAGAAGTTGATAATATTTTAGGTGATAATATTGTATATCTATCAAAAATTTCTAAACATCCTGTTTGTGCAATAGGTGGTGTTAAAATTGATGATAAAATCAAAAATATTACATTTAATGTTGTAGGGAGTGGTTTTTATGAAAATTAATGTTTATTCAATTGTAAAACCTTCAAAAGACCAATTTGATGATTTAATTAAAGAATTTATTAAAATGTCTTCAAAATATGCAAAAGTAGAAGTAAATTATATATTTAATAAAACAATTGCAAAAGCGCAATCTATTGGTGAAAGAGAAGCTCAACAATCTTATAGCGATGCATATGAACCATTATTAAAAGGTTATAATGTTGCTTTAGATGTTTTAGGAAAAAAAATAGATTCATATGCTTTTTCTGAAATATTAGATGGTAAAAATGAAATAAATTTTTTTATTGGTGGTGCTTTTGGCTTCAAGAGAGAATTTTTAAAGAAATGTGATAGTATAATATCATTAAGTGATTTAACAATGGCACATAAAATAGCCAATATTGTCTTGACTGAACAGATATTCAGGGGGCTTTGTATTAAAAATAACCACCCATATCATAAGTAATTTATTAATATTTTTGTATAATGGCAAAATTTTAATTATAAAGGTATAATGTGGCTAACGGGAAACAAGTTGAAGAATTAAAACAAATCTTATTAGATAAAAAAGAATTAATTATAAAACATTTACAAGGAAGTAAGGATAGTATGGATTCTTTTAAATCTTCTGAATGTAGAGATGAATATGATTATGCTGAAATATCGAGTGATAGTTTTAAAGAAGGTATTATTGCAAGCCAACAAGTTAAAGAATTAGCTGAGATTGAAGAAGCATTAAAAAGAGTTCAAGAAGGAACTTATGGTGTTTGTGAAATGTGTGATGAATCAATTGCAATTGGTAGATTAAGAGCTAAGCCATTCGCAAAGTTTTGTACACCGTGTAGAGAGATTTACGAAGTAGAAAAATAGTAAAAAGGATTTAATTATGGGTTTTAAAAAATATATTGTTTTTTCAGTATTATTCATTGGTATAATTTATGGATATGCATTTAGTTTAGAGTTAGGAGATTATAAAGTTACAATTCTTGATATCTCAGTACTTTTACCAGTAGCAGTTTGGATTATACTTCCATTAGTAATTT
Organism: Poseidonibacter antarcticus; assembly: GCF_003667345.1. NCBI lineage: Bacteria > Pseudomonadati > Campylobacterota > Epsilonproteobacteria > Campylobacterales > Arcobacteraceae > Poseidonibacter > Poseidonibacter antarcticus. Next base: position 37,853 of record NZ_RCWF01000014.1, on the reverse strand, counting down.
TATTTATTGCAACAATAGGGCATATTCTATTTTATGGTTTAATTAATATATTTAGACAAAGAGCAATAAATAAAGATAAAGAGACAATGATAACTCTAATTAAATCAAATTTATTAGAAAAAAATCCTCCAAAAAGATTTAAAACTAAAGCTTTCAAAGAATTGTCATCTATAATTTCTCAATTGAAATTAACAGTAAATGATTCTACATTTTCTTCTTCAGATGCTGAATTAAACAACTTAATCGCAGCTATCCAAGATATAAAAGCAGGGAAACATGTAGTTGATAAATCATTAAAAATAAGTGAAATGTCAGAATTAGCAAATCAGAATTTACTTAATAAAGTTAATGATCAAATTGATTTTTCAGTTGAAGTTCTTAAAAAAGTTGAAAATTATGCTCCTAATATAGTTAGACAAGCTTTTATTAATGTATTAAATGAAAAGTCAATGACAACTATAAAAAAATTATATAAAAATATTAAACTAGATAAAGACTTAGCAAAAAGATTATTTGAAAAAGATGCTGCTAATAATGACTTTGGATTTACATCAGAAGAAATTTCTAAGATAGTAAAAGATTTAGATTATACAACTGAAGATTATATAGCACTTGCAAAAAATTATGAAGCTATTTTACAACCTGATCAAATTATTGAACTATTTGAAAAATTAAGTACAGAAATAGATGCATCAACTCCTGCATATTTACATGTATTATTTGAATATGAAATGATTGACAAAGTTAGAGAAATTGTTGATACTACACCTGAGGGTGAATATTCATCGTTTAAAGCACTTTTAGATTTAAAAGATGCTGGTAAACATTACGATTTAGAATCTATTTCTTATAAATAAATGAGAAAGAAAATTGATTTTAGCCAACCCTTAATGGTGTTGGCACCACTTGCTGGTTATACTGACTTACCGTTTAGATCTGTAGTAAAAAAATTTGGTGCAGATATTACAATTTCTGAAATGATTTCTTCTAATGCTTTAGTTTACAAATCTGAAAAAACTCTTAAAATGATTGAAAAATCTCCTAGTGAGGATCCTTATATTGTTCAAATTGCAGGAAATACTCCTGAATTAGTTAGAGATGCAGTTTTACTTTTAAATGATATAGAGGGAATAGACGGAATAGATTTAAACTGTGGATGTCCTGCTCCTAAAGTTTTTTCTCATGGATCTGGTTCAAATCTTTTAGGTGATTTAAAAAAACTTGAAATGATTCTATCAACTGTTAAAAAATATTCTACAAAACAATATACAAGTGCAAAAGTAAGACTAGGTGTAAATGAAAAAATACCAGTAGAAATTGGCAAAGCTGTTGAAGCCTGTGGTGTTGATTTTGTTTCTGTTCATGGACGAACAAGAGCAGGTAAATATAAAGCTCCTGTAGATTATGATGCAATCAAAGCTATGAAAGAAGCTATTTCTATTCCAGTTTTTGCAAATGGTGATATTAAAGATTATGCAAAAGCTAAAGAAGTATTGGAATATACAAAAGCTGATGGTGTTATGATTGGTCGTGGGGCTATTGGTCGACCTTGGATATTTCATCAACTAAAACAGCAAATTGAAGATAAAGATATATCTGAAAGTTTAAAAAAACAGATAGTTTTAGAGCATTTTGATGCAACATTAAAATTTCATGGTGATCACGGTGCTATAATGTTTAGAAAACTATTACATTCTTACTCAAAAGGTTATACGGGAGCTCATGAATTCAGAGATATTATAAATAAAATTTCTGATGCAAAAGTAATGAGAGATATGATAGAAAGCTTTTTTGATCCTTCTTAATATTATATATAATGTAATTTAGATAAAATAATTAAATTTTATATAGTTAAAAAAAAAGGAAATATTTGTCTGAATACTATTTTGAATTAATAATTAAACCAAATAAAAATTACGAACTTTTTTTAGACTTGCTTACGTCTTTAACAAATAACGCAATTGAAGAGCTTGATGGCTCTTTAATTGCAAGAAGTGAAGAAGATTTAAGTGATGTACAAGAGGGTATTAAACAGTTTGCAGAAGCTTTAAACATTGAATGTAAAACTTCACATGAAAAAAAAGAAAACATAGACTGGATAAAACAATACCAACAATCTGTAAAATCAGTTGAAATTGGTAATTTCTATATTCGCCCATCATGGGAAGAAAAAAGAGATGGAAAAATTGATATTATAATTGATCCAGCACTCTCTTTTGGCTCAGGTCATCATGAAACAACTTCATCTTGTATTGAAGCTATTGATAAATATGTGGCTGAAAAATCAAATGTTTTAGATGTAGGTACAGGAAGTGGAATTTTAGCAATAGCAGCAGCAAAGAAAAACTGTAATGTTGATATTTGTGATACTGATGATGTTTGTATTAAAGATACTGCTAGTAATTTTAAATTAAATGCAGTAGATTTTGAAAATTCTTGGATTGGTTCAGCTAATAAAGCAGTTAAAAAATATGATGTAGTAATAGCAAATATTGTTGCAGATGTATTGGCAATGATTTCAAAAGATTTAAAAAATTGCTTAAATGATAATGGAATACTAATCATTTCAGGTATTTTAGATAAGCATATTGATAGAGTATTAAATAAATTTAAAGATTTAGAACAATTAGAACTTATTCATAAAAATGAATGGGTTACAGTTGTATTTAAAAATAATAAGGAGTTCTAGTTTATGAACGATAAACAAAACAATGATAATAATAACAACAATTTTTTTAACAATAATCCATTATTAGTATTTGTAATTTTTTCAATAGTTACTATTTTTGCTTTTAAAGCATTATTCCCTGAAGATCAAATGGGAAGTAGTACGAATAATGGTGTAACACCATTTAATTCTCAAGCAAAAAATCAAAATATTCCATATTCAGATTTAAAGAAATTAATTACTTCTGGAAAAATTGAGTATGTGGGAATTGGTAATACTCAAATTAAAGCAGTTTCAAAATCAGGTTCTGGTCAAGTTACAACGTATACTGCAAGAAGAGTTATTCCAGATGAAACATTAGTTCCTACTTTAGAAAAAAGTGGAATTAATTATGGTGGTATCAATGAAGAAAATGTCTTAGCAGATATTTTATTTGGATGGGTTTTACCTATTTTTATATTCTTTGCTATTTGGATGTTTATTGCAAAAAGAATGTCAAAATCTATGGGTGGAGGAGGCGGAGGTCTTCTAGGAATTGGATCATCTAAAAAGATGATTAATTCTGAAAAACCAAATGTTACTTTTGATGATATGGCTGGAAATAAAGAAGCAAAAGAAGAAGTTCAAGAAGTAGTTGAATTTTTAAGAAATCCTGATAGATATGTTAAATTAGGAGCTCAAATTCCTAAAGGTGTTCTTTTAGTAGGACCTCCAGGAACTGGTAAAACATTACTTGCAAAAGCAGTTGCTGGTGAAGCAGATGTTGAGTTTTTATCTGTATCTGGTTCTGCATTCATTGAAATGTTTGTAGGAGTTGGAGCATCAAGAGTAAGAGATTTATTTGAACAAGCTAAAAAAGTTGCACCTGCAATTATCTTTATTGATGAAATTGATGCAATTGGTAAAAGTAGAGCTAGTGGTGGACCAATGGGTGGTAATGATGAAAGAGAACAAACTCTAAATCAATTACTAGCTGAAATGGATGGTTTTGCTACAGAAGAAGCTCCTGTTATTGTATTAGCTGCAACAAATAGACCAGAAGTACTAGATCCTGCACTTTTAAGACCAGGAAGATTTGATAGACAAGTGCTAGTTGATAAACCTGATTTTGAAGGTAGAAAAGAAATATTAAATGTACATATTAAAAATGTAAAAGTTGGAAAAGATGTAGATTTAGTTGAAGTAGCACGTATGACAGCTGGACTTGCTGGTGCAGATTTAGCAAATATTGTTAATGAAGCTGCATTATTAGCAGGACGTGCTAATAAAGAAGAAGTTAATTATGAAGATTTCAAAGAAGCAGTTGAGCGACAAATAGCTGGTTTAGAGAAAAAATCAAGAAGAATTTCTCCAAAAGAGCGAAGAATTGTAGCTTATCATGAATCAGGACATGCACTTATTGCAGAAATTACTAAAGGTGCTAAAAAAGTAAATAAAGTATCTATTGTTCCAAGAGGTATGGCAGCTTTAGGATATACACTTAATACTCCTGAAGAAAATAAATACTTAATGCAAAAACATGAGTTAATAGCTGAAGTTGATACATTATTAGGTGGACGTGCAGCTGAAGAAGTGTTTATTCATGAAATTTCTACAGGTGCTGGAAATGACCTTGAAAGAGCTACTGATATTATTAAATCTATGGCTACTATTTATGGTATGAGTGATGTTGCTGGACTTATGGTTTTAGAAAAAAGACAAAATCAATTCTTAGGTGGACAAACACAAAAAGATTTCTCTGATGATATGGCTAAAAATTTAGATGAGCATGTTAAAACTATTTTAAATGAAAGATATGCAATTGTTCTTCAATCTTTAAAAGACAACAATAATGCAATTGAACAAATGACAGCTGAATTGTTAGATATTGAAGTTATCTCAGGACAGAGAGTTCGTGAAATCATTAAAGAAAATGGTGGAACTATTTTTGAAGAAGAAGATTTACATAGTGATGCATTAGATAAAGATGCAGAAGATGTAAAAGAAGAAGACGATAAACCAAAAATCGACTAAATAAATTATTAAAGAGGTAAAAACTTTTTTACCTCTTTTAATTATATTATTTTTGCTATACTTAATAGAAATAAAACAATAGGTAAGCTATGAATAATTTAATTAAATTATTACTTATATTTACTATATCCTTATCATTACAAGCAGAAAATAAGTTTGAATCACGATTTGGATTTCTTTCAGAAGGTACATTATTATCATCATTTAAAGATGCAAGAGTTGCATTAAAAGTTTGGCTTGAAGATGTAGCTGTAAGATATGAAGGTAAATTAAATATTGAATTTTATGATAATTCAGATTCTTTATATAATGCATTAAAGAATAATGAACTAGATATGGTAGTCCTAGATTTACCATTTTTTTTCAAAAATAAAAAAGATATTCTAGAAACATGCGATAATTTCTGGGCATTAAATATGCTTGATGATAAATATTCACAATATTATTTAATTGCAAAAAAATCTTTAAATGCTAAAAATTTCAAAGATATAAAAGGGAAAACAATATCTTTGAAAAAAGGTAATATTGGTGCTTCAGTTTGGTTAGATAAAAATTCTCTTATTAGTAATAAAAAATCATCAAAAAAAATAACAAAAAGAATATTAGAGAAAAAAAAAGAATCAACTGCTATATTAAATGTATTTTTTAATAAATCAGATTTTGCAATTGTAAGAAAAAAAACTTGGGATATTATTTCAGAATTAAATCCTACAATTAGTAAAAAATTAGAAATTGTTCAAAAATCAGAAAAAATTCATATTCCTTTTATTGGTTTGTTCCGCAAAGATATAAATAAATTATCTATCGAATCATTTTTTAAATTAAGTAAAGACTTAAATGAAATAAAAGGAAGTCAACATATTATTGCTTTATTAAAATTCAATTCTTTATTTAGAGTCAATGATGACTATTTAAAAAATTTAGATAAATATTATAATGAATATTTTATGTTACAAAAGAAATATAAATGAATATTAAAAATACTTTATTTTTAAAAGTTTTTATATTGATTTTGATGGCAATTTTTTTTGTTTTAAGTATATTTTCTTATGAAGCTACACGATTACAACAAAAATCAATTCTTGATACCATTGAATCAAAAGCAAAAAGTATGGCTGATTCTATAGTTTTTGTTAATACGGATTTTATGATTGTCAATGATGAAGTAAAAATACTTGAATTTATTTATGATTTTGTTCAAGTAAATAAGGATATTAAACAACTAACTCTTTCACGAAGAAATGGTAATGATTTAATAATTCAAGAGAAAAAATGGGAATTAAAAGAAAATGTTATAAAAAACAAGCTTAAAGATGAAAATATTATAAAAAAAGAAGAGTATAAAATTGAATATTCAAATTCAGTAAATGAAAATGTTTTTAAATATTCATATCCGATTTATCTTTCTTCAATTCACTGGGGTTGGATAGATTTTGAATTATCATTAGATGAATATAATGAGAAAATTAATAGTATGTATAAACAATTTCTTATTTTATCGATTATTGTTTTAATTACTATGTTAATAGTTTCTTTTATTATTGCTAAAATGGTTTCAAAACCAATTGTAAAATTAGAAGAGGTCTCAGAAAAAATTTACAATGGTGATTTATCAAAAAGAGTTAGTGTTGAAACAAATGATGAAATCGGAAAATTATCAATTACCTTTAATAAAATGATTGATAGTTTAGAAAAATCTCAAGTAGAATTGAAAAACTCTCATAATGAATTAGAAAATAGAGTAAAAAAAAGAACTGATGAATTAGAAAGTAAATCTAAACAACTAGAAGAACTGAACAATAATCTTGAAAGTATTGTTCAAGATGAAATTCAAAAAAGACAAAAACAAGAACAACTTCTTATTCAACAATCAAAACTTGCCTCTATGGGAGAAATGATTGGAAATATAGCACATCAATGGAGACAGCCATTAAATGCTTTAGGCTTAGTAATCCAAAATATACAATTGAGTTATATGATGGAAGAGTTAGATGATAAATTTATGCAGAAGTCTGTTTCTAAAGCAAATTTATTAACTTCATCTATGTCTAAAACAATTGATGATTTTAGAAATTTCTTTAAAGCTAATAAAGAGATTACAGAATTCAGTTTAGATGTTTCAATACAAAATTCCTTAAAATTAATTGGTTCAACTTTTGTACATAAAAATATAATTATAGAATATACTTTTGGAAATGATATCAGAGTTTTTGGATACCCAAATGAATTCTCGCAAGTAATTTTAAATATCTTATCAAATTCGAAAGATGCAATTGTTGAAAAAGGTATAAGTGATGGAAAAGTTTCATTAGAAACTAAAAAATCTAAAACTCATGGATATATTATTATAAGAGATAATGGAGGCGGAATACCTGTATCTATTATGAATAAAATTTTTGATCCATATTTTACAACTAAAGAAGAAGGTAAAGGAACGGGGATTGGATTATATATGTCTAAGATAATTATAGAAAAGAATATGAATGGAATTTTATATGTAAATAATACAAAATATGGTGCAGAGTTCACTGTAATGCTCCCTTTATTTAAAGAATATAACTAATTATTCTATTATAAAGTTTGATAATTGTATACTTTGAAGAAAAAATAAATAATTCATAAAGAAGTAGCTTTGAAAAAAATAAATAAAACATTATTAAGTAACATTACTGTTCTTTATGTTGAAGACGAAGAAATGATTAGTGAAGAAGTTTCTTTTTATTTTGAGAAATACGTTAAGTATTTTCATGTAGCAAATAACGGAGAAGATGGACTTAAACTTTTTAAAGAATTACAACCTGATATCTTAATCACAGATATTCAAATGCCAAGAATGAATGGTCTTGAGATGATAAAAAAAATTGGTCCAACTTCTGTACCTATTATAATTACTACTGCATACTCAGATATAGAATATTTTCTAAAAGCTATTGAACTTAAAATTTGTAAATTTGTAATAAAACCAATTAATTTAATAAATATGATTTTAGATGTTCAAGATTGTGTTAGTGATAGTTATTTCCAAAATAAACTTTTAGAAAAAGAGAATCTTTTAAAAATTGTTGATGAAAATGTACTTATTTCAATTACTGATAAAAATGGTGTAATAATTGATGCAAGTAATGCATTTTGTGAATTTACACAATATGATAAAGATGAATTAATTGGAAAACAACATAGAATATTAAAAGATAAACAAACACCTAACAGTTTTTATGAGAATATATGGAATATTATTACTTCAGGTAAAAGATTTACAGGAGAAATTAAAAATAGAAAAAAAGATGGCACAGAATTTTGGGCAAATTTAACAATTACTCCAGTCTTTGAAGATAATGAAATTGCTAATTATATAGCTATTAGAAATGATATTACAAGTAAAAAGAAATTAGAACAATTAATTATAGAAGATGATTTAACAAAACTTTTTAATAGAAGGCATTTTAATACTATTTTAAACCAAGAAATAAGAAGAGTTAAAAGAGAAAATTCTACAATTACCTTAGTGAGTATAGATATTGACCATTTTAAAAAGTACAATGATACTTATGGTCATCCTATGGGTGATAAAGTTTTATATATGATTGGAAAAGTTTTAAAAAGCAATACTGGACGATCAAGTGATTTTGCATTTAGAATTGGAGGAGAAGAATTTTGTTTAATTTTTTCAGGTTTTAAAAGTAAAGATTCTTTACTTCATGTTCAAGAGATCATTAATGAAATTGAAGCATTAGAAATAGAGCATAAAAATAGTGAAAATAGTGATTTTGTGACTATTTCCGCTGGTGTTATTATTCAAAATGCATTTGAACTGACTGATGAAGAGACATTGTATAAATATTCAGATGTTGCTTTATATGAAGCAAAAATGAAAGGGCGTAATCAAGTTATTCTTTCAGAATTCTCTACAAACTCTTGACAAAATAGTTTAAATTAATTATACTTATGCATATTTAAAATCAAAAGGAGAGTTCTATGAAAATATTTAATTTTTGTAATAACCATTTCATCAAAAGTGTTAACTCTTCATTGCTACTTACAACCTCTCTCTAATTTTTATAAATTAGACTTTTACAAATCAACAAGATACATTACAGTTTTTCTTTTTTTATTTAAAAAAAGTTATAATAACATACATTATTAAAGGGTGCACAATGGACAAAAATAGGATTATAGTATTTGATACAACGTTAAGAGATGGAGAACAATCACCTGGTTGTTCAATGAATACAGAAGAAAAAATTAAAATTGCTTTACAATTAGAAAAGTTAGGTGTTGACGTTATTGAAGCTGGTTTTGCAGCAGCAAGTCCAGGGGATTTTGATGCTGTTAGTAGAATTGCTGAAAGAGTGAAAAACTCATCAATCTGTTCTTTATCTAGAGCAATTGATAATGATATTAAACAATCAGGTTTAGCCGTTTGTAAAGCACCTAAACATAGAATTCATACATTTATCGCAACTTCACCGATTCATATGAAATATAAATTAAAAATGAGTGAAGATGAAGTAATCAAAAGAGCAATTCATGCAGTTGAATATGCAAGAACTTTTGTTGACGATGTTGAATTTTCATTAGAAGATGCAGGAAGATCTGATATTTCTTTTATGAAAGAAGTAATGGATGCTGTAATGACTGCAGGTGCTACAACTATTAACTTACCAGATACTGTAGGTTATAGATTACCAAACGAATTAGGTGCAATGGTTAAAGAATTATCAGACTTTGCAGGTGATCGCGCAATTATTTCTGTACATAATCATAATGACTTAGGATTATCAACAGCTAATACTTTAGCAGCAGTTATGAATGGGGCAAGACAAATTGAAGTTACAATCAATGGTTTAGGAGAGCGTGCTGGAAATTCTGCATTAGAAGAAGCAGTAATGGCTATTAAAACTAGAAAAGATGCTTTTGGAGATTTATATACAGGAATTAATACAGCCGAAATTTATCCTACATCTAGATTGGTAGCAACAGTTACAGGTGTAGAACCACAACAAAACAAAGCAATTGTAGGTAAAAATGCATTTTCACATGAAAGTGGAATTCACCAAGATGGTGTGTTAAAACATCAAGAAACATATGAAATTATGAAAGCTGAAGATGTTGGTGTCTTTAAAGAATCTACATTAATTTTAGGTAAACATTCAGGTCGTGCTGCGTTTAGAGATAAAATTGAACACTTTGGTTTTGATAAAGTAACAGATGAAGAGTTAAATGCTGCTTTTGAAAGATTCAAAGTTTTAGCTGATAAGAAAAAAGATGTAACAGATGATGATATTAGAATGTTAATCACAGATGAAGCTTTAAATCAAGATAAAACTTATGAATTAGTTGGATTACAAATTTCAGACTGTTCAAATGGTGTTCCAACATCAGCTGTTGCGATTAAATTCCAAGATCAAATTATGAGAGATGCAGCTATTGGTGATGGAACAATGGATGCAATATTTAAAACAATTGATAGATTAACTGGATATAACGGTGAATTAAAAGATTATAAAGTTACATCAGTATCTGAAGGTAAAGATGCATTAGCAAAAGTTACTACAAGAGTTTCTTTTGATGATAACTCGCCTGCATTTGTAGGACATGGTTTAAGTATTGATACTATGTTAGCAACTGCAAAAGCATATATTAGTGCTTTAAACTCATATCTTTCTCAAAAAGAAAGATTATCAAAACAAACTTCTCATCAAGTATAATTATATAAAGCAGTTAAATCTGCTTTATATTAACTGCCTTGATACATATCAATAATTTATTAAAAAGACTGTATACTATATCTATTTATCTAAATTAAATAATTTAGAGTAATTATAAGGGATATGATATTAGATGATGCAGTTTAACTTCTTTTTAAAACTTTTAAAAGAATCTTTTAGGGATTTACTTCCAATTATAATAGTTATCTTATTTTTTCAATTAGCAATTATACAAACAGTTCCAGATGGATGGGTAAATACAGCTATAGGCTTGGGTATTGTTGGTGTTGGTTTAGCAATATTTTTACAAGGTCTTGAAATTGGTGTATTTCCAATTGGAGAAGGATTAGCAAGAGATTTTGCAAAATCTGGCTGGATTACTTGGATTCTAATTTTTGGCTTTCTGATTGGTTTTGGTACAACCATAGCAGAACCTGCACTTGCTGTAATTGCTGATAAAGCAGCTTCTATATCAAGTGGTAGAATTGATGCTACGATTCTTAGATTTGTTGTTGCAGGTTCTGTTGGATTCGCAATTTTATTAGGTGTTTTTAGGATTATTAAAGGTCATCCTATTCATTATTATATTATTACTGGATATATTATAGTAGTTAGTATAACATTTTTTGCACCTCCTGAAATTATTGGATTATCATATGATTTAGGTGGAGTTACTACTTCAACAGTTACAGTTCCTTTAGTTGCTGCACTTGGTATTGGACTAGCCTCAAATATAAAAGGAAGAAATCCAGTAATTGACGGTTTTGGACTTATTGCTTTTGCTTCATTAACACCTATGATTTTTGTACAAATTTATGGAATAGCTGTTTATAATCTAGTTGATGCACATACTGTTGCAAATATTGTAATAAATCCTATTGTTTCTTCACCAACAGATATTACTTTAAAATCTCTTATTTTTGGAATTTTAGCTGTTGTAAAAGATGTTATTCCTATTTTAGCTATTATTCTGTTTTTTCAATATGCAGTATTAAAAAAACCAATACATAATATAAAAACTGTATTTTTAGGTTTTACTTTAGTGATTTTAGGTTTATATGCATTTATTCTAGGACTTGAAATGGGGCTATTCTCACTTGGTGAGACAATGGCATATCAACTTACTAAGTCAAATTCTGTATTAATGATTTATGCATTTGCATTTGCTATTGGGTTTTCAACTACTATGGCAGAACCAGCACTTATGGCAATTGCGAAAAAAGCAAAAGATATTTCAGATGGTAAAATTAATGATTTTGCTCTAAGATTATTTGTAGCACTTGGTGTTGCAATTGGTATTGCTTTAGGAGCATTTAGAATTGTAGATGGTGGACATATTCATTATTATATTATTGTAGGATATTTTGTTGTGATTATTCTTACTTTTATAGCTCCAAAATATATTATTCCAATTGCTTATGATTCAGGAGGAGTTACAACTTCAACAGTTACAGTTCCTTTAGTTGCAGCACTTGGTATTGGATTAGCTACTAATATTGAAGGCAGATCTCCTTTAATTGATGGGTTTGGATTAATTGCTTTTGCTTCACTTTTTCCAATGATTACAGTAATGCTTTATGGTATTTTGACTGAAAAATTTGGTATTAAATCAGATAGCCAAATTGAAAAAGAAGATTTACTTCATGATAATTTAGCTGATGCTGAAAATATGGATTTAGCAACAATTAATATTGATGGTTCAACAACAAGACACTCTTTATCATTAGAGTTTTCAGCAGTTGTAGTCATTGTTCCTATTGATAAAAAACTCGATGCAATTCAAGCTGCACATAAAGCAGGTGCTTCTGGTGTTACTGTTCTTAGTGCAGATGGTATTGGACTTGATGAAATGGCTAATTTTTATAGAACATCTTTTGAAGCGAATGAAGCATTATTATTCTTTTTACTTCCAAAGTATTTAGTAAATGATGTTGTAAAATCAGTAATTCATTCTCTTCATATTACTACAAGTGGAAAAGGTATTGCTTTTGCTTTCCCTTTATCTCATATGAAAGGTATCTCTTTGTCAAAAGAAGATATTTTTAAAGAACAATCTTATCAAGTAAATTTAAAAAAAGATGAGCCTATTACTTGTCTTGATGAAGAAAAGGAAAATAGCTATGAAACAAATAGAAAATCTAACTCAAACGCTTAAATATATTAATACAGGAAATCCAGTATTAATTTATTTCTCAGGTGAAAATTGTCCTGTTTGTAAGGTACTTAAACCAAAAATTGAAGAAGAAGTAAAAAAGAATTTTCCTTTATTTGAAACTTATGAAGTGAAAACAGATATACATAAAGAAATCACAAGTCATTTTACGGTATTTTCTATACCTACAATATTGGTATTTTTTGATAAAAAAGAGTTTTTTAGAAAGGGACGAAATATGTCAGTTCCACTTTTTATTCAAGAATTAAAAAGACCATATAATTTAATGGAAAAGTAAAAAAATGAAAAAAACACTCCTAACTTTTTTTGTAATATTTTTAGTAATGCAGTTTATAAGAGTAGAGCAAAGTGATACAGCAATAATAAAAGATCAAGAGATAAAAGCACCTTTGGAAGTTTATTCGATTTTAGAAAGTTCATGTTTTGATTGTCATTCAAATAAAGCAGAATGGCCTTGGTATTCTCAAATTGCACCTGCTTCATGGGTTATTTCATCTCATGTTAATAGTGGAAGAGATGCTTTAAATTTTTCAATATGGGAAACATATACACAAGAAGAAAAACAAGAAGAATTAAAAGCTATTTATAGAACAGTTTATACAGTAATGCCATTGCCTAGTTATATATGGCTTCATCCTGAAGCTGATTTAACAAAAGAACAAAGAAGTCTAATACGAAAATGGACAGGAGTTAGAAAATAAAGTGAGAGAAGAAGTAGCTGAAATATTAAGTGATAAAAAAACACTTTTAACAATTATATATTTCAAATTACAAAGATTATTTGAAAAGAAGTATGGAAAAAATACTCTTGTTCTTATTGAAATAGGTACTTTTTTTGAAGTATATGAAGTTAATAATGATGAAGAACAAATAGGAAAAGCAAAAGAAATTGCAGAATTATTAAATATTCAATTAACTAGAAAAAATAAAACTATTTTAGAAAACTCTCAAACTAACCCTATAATGGCAGGAGTTCCTGCAATATCACTTGAAAAGCACTTAGCTAGAATAATTGCTGAACAAAAATATACAGTAGTATTAATCAAACAAAAAGGTGTTCCACCAAATGTATCAAGATACTTAGATACAGTTGTAAGTCCTGGCACAAATTTTGATTTTGTATTAAATCAAGATGAAAATAATATAACTTCAATCTTGATAGATCAAATAAGAGGTATTTATTTACTTGGATATTCTGCTATTGATGTAACAACTGGAAAATGTTATTACAATGAAGTTCACGGAACAAGTGAAGATAAATTTTTTGCATTAGATGAAGTATTTAATTATATGAATATGCATAAAACAAATGAAGTTATAGTTACTTTTGCTGATAAAAATATAAATCAAAAAGAAGTAATTGATTATTTAGAATTATCTTTAAAAACTTTTCATATTGGTTCTTTTAGACCAAAAATTTCTTATCAAAATGAATTATTTAAAAATGTATTTAATATTCAATCACTATTAACATCAATTGAACATCTTGATATGGAAAGAGTTCCTTTAAGTACAGAATCTCTTTGTGTATTAATAGATTTTGTAATAGGTCATGACTCAAATATTATTCAAAAACTCTCACTTCCTAATAAATTAGATATTAGTAAATATATTTATTTAGGAAATAATGCTATTGAGCAATTAAATATAATTGAAACATCGCATAATCCAAGTTTAATAAAACTTATAAACAATACTTCAACAGCAATGGGAAAAAGACTTTTAAAAGAAAGATTAACACATCCTGTAAAAGATCCAAAAGAGCTATTAAGAAGATTTGCTTTATCAAAAGAATTATATGATTATCATCTTCCAATTGAAAATGAGTTAGCAAATATTTATGATATTGAAAGATTAACAAGAAGAATTAAACTAAATCGTTTACATCCTTTTGAATTAAACTATTTATATGATTCACTTCTTAGTATAAAAGAAGTTGTAAGCTTTATGGAAAATTATAAGTTTATTACTCCACCTTGTTCAAGTAGTGAACTAGAGCTATTTATACAATCTATTGATTCAACATTTGACTTATCAATTTGTGGTAAATATATGTTAAAAGACGTTGATGGAAATATGGTAAATAGTGGAATAAATACTAAAATAGATGAATTAAATACTCAAAATGATGTTTTATATTCAAAATTAGAGCTTTTAAGAACACATATTTTAAGTTTTTTAAATGCTAGTGAAGATTCTAATTTTGTAGGAATTAATAGATTAGATAAAGAAGGATTTTTTTTAACACTAACAAAAAATAGATTTAATCTAATAAAAGAAAAATTACTTAATTCACATATTATAATTGATGATGAACTATTATTATTTAAAGATTTTAATATAAAAGTACAAACAAATTCAGTAAAAGTATTCTGTAAATTAACTGATGAGGTTTCAGATAAATATGTACATAATTTAAGAAAAATCATTGAATTAAATAAACTAGTTTTTCAAGAGAAAATAGCAGAATTTGAGAAAAAGTTTGCATCTGTTTTAGAAGAATTAGTCCAGTTTATAGCAGAAGTTGATTTAACAGTATCAAATATAAAAACAGCGAAAAAGAATAATTATGTTTGCCCAAAAATTGTAAAAACAAAAGATAATGAAAACTTTATTGAAGTTATTGATTTAAGACATCCAATAATTGAATCAAATGAAGAGCAAGGTATTTATGTACCAAATGATATTATTTTAGGCGAACTTAGTCTTGCATCTAAAGAGTATAAAAATAATGTAATTATTAAAAACTCAAATCCTATAAATATAAACAATAATAAAATGCACGGTGTTTTATTATATGGAATTAACTCATCAGGAAAATCCTCTTTAATGAAAGCAATTGGAATAGCAGTGATTTTAGCACAAGCAGGTTTTTATGTACCTGCAAAATCAATGCGATTTTCTATTTTTGATGCAGTTTATACAAGAATAAGTGGAGCTGATAATATCGCAAAAGGATTATCGTCTTTTGCAGTTGAAATGCTAGAATTAAAAAATATATTTAATAGAGCTACAAAAAAATCACTAATCCTAGGAGATGAAATATCTCATAGTACAGAAACAATGAGTGGATTATCAATAGTTGCAAGTTCTATTTTAAAGCTTTCAAAATTAGAAGCTATTTTTGTATTTGCAACGCATTTACATCAGTTACCAGAAATAGAAGAGATTGAAAAACTAAAAAATATAATAGCACTTCATTTATCAGTAATGTATAATAATGAAGATGACAAATTAATTTTTGATAGAAAATTAGCTTTCGGAAGTGGTTCTTCTATGTATGGATTAGAGTATGCAAAATCATTGCATATGGATAAAGAGTTTTTATCTGTAGCAAATGATATTAGAAAAAAACTAACAAATGATTATGATTCAGTAGAAAGATTATCACAACGTAAAACTTCTAAATATAATAAAAACGTCTATAGTTCAACATGCGTGATTTGTGGAAAAGCTTGTGATGATGTACACCATATAAAAGAGCAAAATACAGCAAATAAAGATGGATTTATAGGCCATATAAATCAAAACCATAAATATAATTTAATACCTTTATGTAAAGAACATCACAAAATGGTACATGATGGAACGATAAATGTAAATGGATTTGTAGCTACTTCTAATGGTTTGGAATTACATTATTCAATGATTGAGTAAAAAAATAAAACTTATTTATGATGAATGATTTCAGTTAAATGACATAATCCGTTAAATTGTGGATAATTATTTGTATCTTTAATAAATCTTGATGGTGTTTCATTAGAAAATGATTTAAACTCTCTTATAAAATGTGATTGATCAGAAAAATTATGTTCTTGTGATAATTGGCTAAACTTTATATTAAATTGTCTAAATTTCATATATTCTAAAATTGAATAAAACCTTCCTAATTTACTTAAATTTTTTGGAGTTAATCCTGAGTAGCTTTTTACTTTCCTTTCTAATTGTCTTACAGATAGATTATGATTAGCAAAAAACTTGTTTAAATCTCCAAATTTATAGAGTTCATTAATACTTAAAATTATTTCATCTTCTTTAAAATCTAATTTATTAAATAAATCAATCATATATGTATTAAGTAAAGAGTTCATCTTAGTTTTATTATTCTTTACCTTATAAAGTTTCTCTAAAATAGAGTTATCAAAATCTAGCGAAATATCATCAAATGAATAAATTTTATTCTCTAATTCACTTACGGGAACTTTAAAAAGTTTATAAAATACACTAGGATTTAGTTGAATATCAATTAAATTAATATTATCACTGATTAAGTCATAATGAGGTTTAATTACAGGAGGGACTATATGAATACCTCTTTTTATTTTACCATTTTTATAGTGGTTTAAGTTCATTACTCCATCTAAAACTATGACAATAGTAGCACAGCCATCTGGTAGTATTTGTCTATAAGAAGAGCTATTTTCAACTCCTCTTCCTTCTAAAAACCAGTACACTTTTATCCAATTATTTAATCTATAGTCAGGTAAAAACATCTTTGAATTAAACATAAAGAATTCCTTAATTAAAATGCATAGGTAATTGTAGCATAAACATTTTCTTGGTCATTACTAGAAGTATTGTCATCATAAAACTTTGTATAAGATAAATCTAAATTTAATGCAGTATCTGATATTTCAAAATCTTTTGAAATTCCAATTGTAAAGTTATCTCCTGTATCTTGCATTGAACCAGCACTAGAATTAAGTTTTAATATATCAAAATCATATGAAGCAAATCCTTCATAATAATCATACTTTTCACCATCATTTTCAGTATAAACACCCCATATATACTTACCTCCAATAGATAATTTATCAATAGGATAAACTAATTCTATAGCAACTTCATCTAAAGTAGGAATATCATTAGAATTAGGATATAAAAATCTAGTATAAGAAAGAGAAGTTTCTAAGTTTCCTAATACAGTTGCATAACCAAGGTATAAATCTATCTCAGAATCAGCATCCGCACCTTCAAATTCAACATTTGATGCCCAAAGTCCACCAAAAAATCCTCCATATAATACTGTTCCTTCTACAAAAACAGCACCTTTATCATTTGATTGTGTCATCCCTCTTGATATATAGTTAGATGTTCCAGATATACTTGCAATAACATCTATATTACTTGCTTGTACATTTGTAATAGTTCCACAGGCAATAATTGAACTTAATAATAGTGATTTTATTTTTATCATTCTTTTCCCTTTAATAAGATATTAACAGTATAACCTCTATAAAACTATTTTCTAAATTTAAAATGTTTAAAAAAGGAACAGAGAATACTATTAAATTTAAAATATAATGTAAAACTGTCGTTTTTTTTATAATGTAAGAAAAATATTAAATGAACTTTTAAAATGTATAATTTATATACAGAAATGTCGCTTTTTTTCTATACATAATTTTTTTAAACTTCTATAATTTTCCTATCAATTAATATTGGTAGAAAGTTTAAAAGGAGCAAAATTGAAGACTAAAAGTTTAAATTCAATACTAAAAGTAAGTATTGGTCTTTTGTTAGGAACAGTTAGTTTAAATGCATCAAGCATAATTGATGGGAAAACTATACTTGATACTAAATGTGTAGCATGTCATATCTCTACATCTAATTCATCTGAGGGTTTAAGCAGAATTTCTGACTTAAGAAAAACACCTGAGGGTTGGTTTATGACTGTAGATAGAATGCAAAAGGATCATGGACTGATTCTAACAAAAGAAGAAGAAAAAAGTGTTGTTAAGTATTTAGCAGATATTCAAGGATTAAATTATGAAGAGACTAAACCCTTAAGATATATCCTAGAAAAAACACCTAATTATCAAGAAGATTTTGAAAATACAATGTTTGTAGAATCATGTGCTAGATGTCACAGTGGTGCTAGAGTTGGATTACAAAGAAGAACACTTGACGAATGGAAAAATCTTGTTAACTTTCATTTAGGAAAATTTCCAACTTTAGAATACGAAGCATTAGCAAGAGATAGAGATTGGTTTAATATTGCTATAAATGAAGTTTCGCCAATGTTAGCAAAAAAATATGGAAATGATAAAAAATTTAATTTAGAAAAAGTAAATTTTGAAGGAACTTGGAATTTATTTGGACATAAATTAGGTGATGGTGATTTTTATGGAACAATGACCCTTTCTAAAGATTCAATAGATAAGTATAAAGTATCATTTGATGGTAAATTTACTGATGGAAGAGATTTTAAAGCAAGTGGAATTGCAAATGTATTTAGCGGTTATGAGTTTAGATCTACATTAAGTATTGATGGAAAAAAATATAACCAAGTATTTGCAGTTAATCCAAAAACTTATGAATTAAGTGGAAGTATGTTTGAAACTCTTCATTCTGAAGAATATGCAAGTATTAAAGGTGTAAAAAGTACAAATAGTAAAACTAATATTTTAGGAATATATCCAAAATCTATTAAAGCTGGGACAAATGGAATTATTACAATCTTTGGTAATAACTTAGATAAATCAGTGAAATTATCAACTGGTTTAAAGCTTAATAAGATTTTAGAAAAATCAAAAAATAAAATTGTATTAGATGTAAGTGCTAGTTCAAAATATGATTCTAAACTAATCTCTTTAAATATTGGTTCAAATAATTTTAAAGATAAATTAGTTGTTTATAAAAAAATTGATTCTTTAAAAGTATTACCTTCTTATGCAATAGCTAGAGTTGGAGATGGTGGTGGTGCTATGCCAAAACAACATGCAATTTTTGAAGCAACTGGATACTTAGCAGGAGTTGATGGAAAAATTGGAACAGATGATGATATCTCAATTGGAAAAGTAGATGCTAAATGGAGTATTGCTCCTTTTGATCAAAGAGCAGCAGCAGATCAAGATGTTAAATTTGTAGGTGAAATGGATGCCTTTAGTGGAAGATTTACTCCTTCATTCGCAGGACCAAATCCAAAAAGAAAGTTTAGTACAAATAATGCTGGTAATATTAAAGTTATTGCAACATATAAAGATGGAAATAAAATATTTAGTGCAGATTCTCATATGATGGTAACTGTTCAAAAATGGGTTAATCCCCCAATTAATTAGGAGTTAATATGAGTAATAATGAATTAAAAATAAATAAAGAGAATTATCGAATTGTTAGAAAAGATGAGCAAAATTTACTTTTTCATGTTCCTTCAACTTCTCTTTTTGAACTTGATGAAGAAAATGAAAAACTAATTAATAAACTTCAAGGAAATCAAATAGATATTAATGATTTTACGAAAGAAGAGATTATTGAATTAGAAAAATTAAATATAGTAGGTGGAAACCCAGAAAAGCATGAGTATATAGAAGTTAAAAAATTTCCAGCAACTACATTAATTTTAAATATCGCATCTGGATGTAATCTAAGTTGCACATATTGTTATAAAGCAGATTTAGAAACATTAGATAACAGTGGAAACATGACATTTGAAACGGCTAGATTAGCTATTGACCAGTTATATGCTGGTGCACCAAATCAGCCAATATACAATGTTACTTTTTTTGGAGGAGAACCTTTAAGTAACTTTACCTTGATTCAAGAAGTTACAAAATATGCAGTAAAGTTCTTCCAAGAAAGAAAAGCTTTAGTTGATTTTACAATTACAACAAATGGAACATTATTAACAAAAGAGATTATTAATTATTTACAAGCTTATAAATTTGGTGTAACTATTAGTATTGATGGTCCAAAAGAAATTCATAATAAAACAAGACTTACAAATGCAGGAACTGGAAGTTATGATGCAGTTAGGAAAAAAGTAAAATTACTTTTAAGTATGTATACCAATAGACCAATTGGAGCAAGAGTTACACTTACAAGAGGTGTAACACAAATTGAAGAAATTTGGGATCATTTATTTAATGATTTAAAATTTGCAGAAGTTGGATTTGCACCTGCAACTGCAAGTGATGATGCAATATTTAATCTTAGTGAACATGAATTATTAAAAGTTTTTAATGAATTTAAACTAATGGGAGAAAAATATATTGATGCAGCTTTAGAAGGTGAGTTCAATGGATTTTCAAATATACATAGACTATTAGGTGATATTCATGCGGGAAGAAAGAAAAAACTACCATGTGGTGCAGGTGTTGGTCTTTTAGCAGTAAGTTATGAAGGGAACTTTGACTTATGTCATAGATTTACAGGAACAGATTTTGGGAATTTTGGAAATGTAAAAACAGGACTTGATAAACCAAAATTATCAAACTTTATTGAGAAAAGATTAAATACAAATGATGGAGATTGTTCAACTTGTCATATTAGAAATTTATGTGCAGGTGGTTGTTATCATGAAAGTTATATTAGATATAACGATCCATCAAAAGCAGTTTTACACTACTGCGATATTATGAGAGATTGGATAGATTTTGGATTATATGCATATTCAAAAATTAGAAATAATAATCCAGAGTTTTTTGACTTATATTTTAGAGAAGAAAAAGGAGATGTAAATGGGCTTATTTAAACCTTTAAATCCAAAAGCAGATTTATTAAATAAATCTATAAAAGAGGGAACAGAGAAAGAAGTTGTTGCAATGCAAAGTATTGTTGGATGTACATCTACATTTGATCCAGGTTGGGAAGTAGATGCCTTTGGTGGAGTTGCTGGTTTATGTCAACCAATGGAAGCAGATCTTTATGGATGTTCAGATCCATGTTGGTGGCCAACACAAGTTCCAGATACTATGAATAACCCAGGTTGGAGTTCAAAATCTCCTTCAAGCTCAAAAGATTGGAGAAAGCTAAGTTCTGTTTTCCCAATAGATGAAGATTAAAAGGTTTAAAGATGAAAAAAAATTTAATATTATCAACACTTATTTTAAGTATCTTTATATCAGGTTGTAGTTTTTCTCAACCATCAACTTCTAGTTTAAAAGAACAAAACTTAGAACTTAAAAAAGATAGAGATTATTTAGCAACAATAAGTAGAAAAAATGTATTACATATAATTGATGGTAAAACAGATAAATTATATAAAACTTGTAAGTTGCAAGGTGATTATATGTCAGGGGGAATAATTATTTCACCCGAAGGGACAAAAGCTTATGTATTACAAGATAATTGGGGTGCTGTTTATGGGTATGATTTAAATACTTGTGAAAATTTCTTTAAAGCAAAATTCTCACATGATAATGTAAGAGCAATGTCTCTTTATTCATTTACTTTAAGTAAAGATGGTAAAAAGTTATATACTATTTCAAATCCTACGGAAATGCAAATAGATAGATATAAAGTATTAGATCCTGTATTTAAAACTTTTAATACAGATGATGGATTAGAAGCAAAAGCTATAAATAGTTTTAAAGCTCCAAGACAAATCACTGTAATGGCAACTGCTGATGATGGTAGTATTTATGCATCTGGCGCTAATTTATATAAAATTAATCCAGAAAAAAAAGAAGTTACAATTGCTGCAAAAGCAAGACATTGGGATAGAAAAAATTATTCATCTCCTGATACTTTAGCTATGTGGCCAATTGGTAATGTATCAAATGAATTTTTACTTATGTATACAGCTGCAAAATTTCCAAATGATAAAATGAATATGGATGAAGCCCAATTTGTTTGGGGTGCAACTAGACTAGATTTAACAACGGGAGAAATTGTACAAGAAGATTTTGCTCCTTTAGAAACTGTTATGTTTACAGGAATGACTAATCCAAAAGATTCAAATATTTTATATGGAGTTTTAACTGATTTAACAAAATTTGATAGAAAAAATCAAAAAGTAATAAAAAGAGTTGATTTAGATCATACATATTATTGTATAAACTTCTCTACTGATGCTTCTAAAATTTACTTAGGTGGAACATATAATCATGTTGCTATTTATGATCCTGAAACATTAGAAAAAATAAAAACAATTGTTTTACCTGATGGTGATGTTGGAGCTGGAACTCTTCAAGTATTTAGAGTTAAATAAAAATGATAAAAAACAGAGCTTTAAATAAATTAATTGTATATATATTTAAAGAAAAAAGAACTATTATTTTTTTACTTGCTATCTCTATGATAGCAAGTGTAATTGCGATAATACAACCTTTATTAATGCAAAAATTTATTGATGATGCTTTGATATTAAAAAGTATTGATAATTTCTACTTCTATGTTACATTAATTGTTGTTGTATCAATTTGTTCAATAGTTCTTTCTGTTTTTTTACAATACAAATATACAGCCTTATCTGTAAAAATTTTATATAATCTAAGAATAGATATTTTTGAAAAAATATTTTTAAATAATAAACTTTTTTTTCAAAGAAATCGAATAGGTGATTTACTTTCAAGACTTGAAGGTGATATTAGTGAACTTCAAAGATTTGGTATTGATTCTATTTTTGCACTTTTTTCTGCAATATTAGGACTTGTTGGTGCTGTTTGTATTATGTTTTTTTATGATTCAACTTTAGCTTTTTTTGCTTTGATTTTATTTCCAATTGAATTCTTTTTGTTAAAACCAATTTATCCAAAAATGCATAATGTTACAAAAGAAGTTAGACAAAGTAGTGCAGTTATAGGAAGTTTTATAATTGAGTCTTTACGATATATCAATTTTTTGAAAAAGTTTAATAATATTGAAGATAGAAAAGAAACATTAGTTTTATTACAAGATAAAAATAAAGATAATATTCTTAAACAACAAAAAGTTCAGATAATATTTACACAAATACCAGTAATCATAAGTTTAATAGCAAGAACTGCTTTAATAGTTTATGGTGGAATAAAAGTAATAAATGGTGACATCTCAATAGGAGCATTAATTGCTTTTTTAAGTTATTTTGCAATGGTTTTATCACCTGTTCATACACTCTTAGGAATATTAAACAATATTCCAAAACTACAAGTTAGTATTAATAGATTAAATGAAATTTTACCTAATGAATCAGCTAGAAAAGAAGATATAAAACTTCCTAGAGCTTTAGATATAGAGTTTAAAAATGTTTCTTTTTCTTATGATAATAAAAATATCTTATTTGAAAATCTAAATCTCAAAATAAAACATAAAGAAAAGATAGTTTTACTTGGAAATAATGGGAGTGGGAAAAGTACATTAATTGATTTATTAACAAGTTTTATTGATGTTAATAATGGTGAGATATTATTAAATGGTGTTAATATTAAAAAAATAAAAAATGAAACTATTCAAAATAGTATTGGTTTAGTAGAACAAAATCCCGTGATTTTATCAACAACATTAAAAGAAAATCTTCTAATTGCAAAAAAAGATATAAGTGATGAGGTATTGATTAATGTATTGAAAAAAGTTGGTTTAGATTTATGGTTTAAAAGTTTAGCAAATGCATTAAATACAATACTTAGTGAAGGTGGTCAAGATTTATCAGGGGGACAAAAACAACGACTTTCAATTGCCCGACTTATTCTGAAAAACCCTTCAATTTTGGTTATGGATGAGCCTACATCTTCTTTAGATAAAGAATTTGTAAAAATAATTGATAAATTAATTGATGAAAACTTTAAAGATTCTACAAAAATTATAATCTCACATCATGATTGTTATAAAAATGCAAAATATTATAAGTTAGAAAATAAGACTATTAAAAATATTAAAAGTATAGAAAATGAATAAAGAAATTTTTGTAGCTATTTTAGACAGTGGTTGTAGTTTTGATACTTTTGACAAAGTATCTGTACAAATTGATGATAATCATAATTGCAAAATAAGTGATCAAAAAAAGATAAATTTTAATCATGGTGATGTTATTGCAAATATAATAAAAGCAGAAAATATAAATATTTATGACATACAAGTTTTTGATGAAAATCTAACAACTACACCAATTCAAGTTTTTCATGCTTTAAAATATTTGCTTGATAAAAAAGTTGATGTAATAAATCTAAGTTTAGGTTTTACAAGTAATTTTGTAGAAATAAAAGAATTATGTGAAAAGTTAATAAAAAAAGGTGTAACAATAATAGCTTCTTATCCAAGACGTTCTAATACTAATATTTATCCAGCTTCCTATGATGAAGTGATTAAAGTAACATCTGAGTTTATGGTTAAAGATGAAAAAGTTGTTGCCTTAGAAGCTGAAAAATTATTCTTTGGAGCAAATCCTTTCTCAAATAAAAAAGAAGTAACAGGTTCTAGTGTTTCAGTTGCTAAGTTTACAAGTGAATTTTGTGAATATCTAAAAAAAGGATATACAAAAAAAGAAATTTTAAATGAATTCTCACAAAGGAGAGTAAATGAACCAAAACCAAGATAAACAAATCATTATTATTGGAGCTGGAATTGCAGGATGTACAAGTGCAATTGGACTTAAAAAATTAGGATTTGATGTAACAATAATATATAAAAATAGACCCTTTATCTCTTATGAAGGTTTTAGTGAAAAAACAAAAGAAGGTTTAATCTCTCAAGAATGTATAAAGGCTTCAAAATTATTAGACAAACAATCTTTAAGAAATTCAAATTGGGCAAATTCTTCAAATCAAGTCAACTATGAATATGTTGTTTGTAGAAAAGATTTAGATGAAGCATTACTTAATGATGTAAAAGAAAAAGATATAAAAATAATCGAAGCAAAAGTTATTGGATCAATTGATGATAAGAATAATAAAGCAAAAATTATATGCAAAATAAATGAAAATAAGTTTGAATTATTAGCAGATTTTATAGTTGATGCAAGAGGAAGATTTACACCTTTTAAAGATGAATATATTTGTGGCCCTAAGAATTTTTCATTATTACAAGAATTAGAAATATCAGATATAGATGAAAATAAAACTTCAATTGATTCTGTAAAAGATGGTTGGATTTGGCAAGCTTATGTTGGAAATAAAAAAGGATATATCCAATTTTCTTGTGATGAAGATTTTGCAAATAAAGTTAATAATTTTGATGATTTATTAAAAATTTTAAATATGCAAGATAGAAGTTTTTGGTCTTTAAAAACTTCTAAACCTATTGGAAAAATAGTGAAAAGAGATTCTTATTGTAAAATTCATAAAGAGATAATAAATACAAAAATGATGCTAATAGGCGATAGTGCTTCAAGTATTGACCCACTTTCTGGAAATGGTGCTTTTCAAGCTATGAGTATGTCTAGTATCGCTCCTTTTGTTATAAATACGATTTTAAATAAAGAAGAGTATGAACAAAAAGTAGCTATGAACTTTTATAAAAGTAGGGTAGAGTTTATTTTTGATAAGTTTACAAAAGTAGGTAAGAAATTTTATTGTTTAGAAAAAAGATTTAAAAGTGATTTTTGGGATAAAAGACAAAATTGGCCAAAAGATAAGATAGTGGAACATCAAATAAAATTGCCAAGAATAGAAAAAAGAGCAGTAGTTAATAATTCATTTATTTATGAAAATAATGTTGTTATTACAAAAGATAACCCAATGGGAGTTTGGTGTTTTGGGAATATTGAAGTAGCAAATCTAGCTAAATATTGTTTAGAAGAAAAAAATGAAGAATATTTAGAGTATTTTGAGAAGTTTTGTAAAGATAAACATCTCGATGAGAAGTTTTATATTGCATTAAAAAGATGGTTTATTTCTCAAGAGATTTTAGTATAAACTACTAAAACTCTTTTAATCTTCTTCTTGTATTTCAGGTAACTTAGAAGCCATTATAATTCCAAGTAATCCAAAAATTGACAATAATAAGATTATTCCATTTAATCCAATAATTGTAGAAAGTGTTCCAATAAATCCAGTAAAAAGTAAAATCACTCCTATAATAGTATTACTAACAGCCACATAATCAGTTCTTCTATTTCCACCAGCTAAATCTACTAAATAAGTTTTTCTTCCTATTCTAATGCCTTGATAACCAACTATTAATGCAAAATATATCAAAGGCATTATCCAAATAACTGAAAAGATATTTTCAAAAAATGTAGCTAGAATAAATACCAAAAATCCTAAGATTGTAGAAATACTTGCACCTAGTATCATAGATCTTTTACTAGAAACATCTGAAAGTTTTCCCCAAACTACTGACGATAAAAAATCTGCCAAACCACCAGCTAGTATAAATAGACCTAAAAGATAAGTATTAGAGTTTGCGTGTTGTTGTGCTAATATTACAAAAAATGGTGCAGATAATACTGAACATAAAAATAATGCTCTTGAAATTACAAAATTTCTAAAATCTTTATCCGTTTTTAATAAACCAATTTTCTTTAGAGCAACGCTTATTGCATTTCCACCACCATCTGTTTCTCCATCAAATTCATTAATTTTTGAATAAACAATAGCTGCAATTATCCAAAAGAAACCAGCAATAAAAAGCAGTATCCCAAAGTTTTGAGGTGAAAATGGTTTTTCTCCTACAAGAAGAAAATATATTCCAAGACCTATTATTAAAAGTCCTGCCAAACTTCCAGAATATCCATTTAAAGCACCACGTCTAGTTTTTGGAATAGTTTTACCAAGTACATCTTTTGCAGCAACAGAACTAAGTCCACGTGCTAAACTAAAAAGTATGATTAAAGTAATGATTGCAATACCTGCATTTAACCCTTGCATATTCCAAGCTACGATTCCAATACCTATCATACTAAATGCTTGTAAAAGTGCACCAATAGACCAAATGTATTTTCTTATAGGAAGTTTTCTAACATAAGCAGCTATTAAAAGTTGAGGAAGTAGGGCACCTGATTCACGTATTGGAACTAAAAAAGCAATTAAAAAAAGAGGAACATTAAGTGCTTCCATAATCCAAGGAATAATCACTTTTGTATTTGCAACTGAATCTGCAAGTTTATTAAAAAAATAGCTAATAATAGTTAAGAAAAAGTTTCCAGGAACTACTTTACAAGCATTTTCATCAATAGCTTTACAAACTCTAGCATCTTCTTCATTCATCATTTTTTCATAAATTGATTCTGATTTTAATCTAAGTTTTTCTCTCATTTTGAGTTTCTATCTTTTTTAGTTTTTATAATATTTCTAATCATTAGTAATATGAAAAATAAAGAGATAGATATATTTATATAAAAGCCTTGCATATTCCCATCATCAAAAAAGGTATATGCAAGCCCTGCAAATATTATGGAAATTAGAAGACACATTAAAGTACTTTAAATGCTTCTTCTAAATCTAGTGTTCCCTCATAAAATGCTTTTCCTACAATAACACCTGCAATATTTCCATTTGCTTTACAGTTTGTAATATCATTAATATCTTTTACTCCACCACTTGCAATTGTATCAACACCTGATGCAAGTGCAATTGATTCCGTAAATTCTACATTCACACCACAAAGCATTCCATCTTTTGAAATATCAGTACAAATAATAGCTTTAACACCTGCATTTGCGAACTCTTTAGCTAACGTTGTAGCTTCCATTGTTGATACTTCTGCCCAACCTTCAACTGCAACCATTCCATTCATAGCATCAATTCCAACAGCAATTGGATATTTTGCAGCCATATCTTTTACAAATTGTGGATCTTTAACTGCAATTGAACCAAGTATTAATCTATCAACACCAAGTTCAATATACATTTTGATAGTTTCTTCATCTCTAATACCACCACCAAGTTCTATTTTTAGATTACAGTTTTCTCTGATTTTTCTAATTTGTTCTAAGTTAGCTGGTTCACCAGCAAATGCACCATTCAAATCAACTATATGAAGCCATTTTGAGCCTAATTCTTCAAATCTCTTAGCAACTTGCCATGGTTCATCAGAATAGATTTTTGCACTTTCCATTAGACCTTTACTTAGTCTTACTGCTTTTCCATCTTTTAGATCAATTGCTGGTAATATATCCATGTTTTCTTTTCCTCTTATATTTTTATATATTTGTAAAGTTTTTTAAAATTTTAAGTCCATTATCATGTGACTTTTCTGGATGTGGTTGGAAACCATAAATATTATCTTTATTTACTGCACTTACAAAATCATATCCATAAGTTGTTTTTCCAATTACATTTCTTTCATTGGTAACTGCATGGTATGAATGAACAAAATAAAGGTAAGGATCTTTTAGTCCTTCAAAAAGAGCATGCTCTTTATTAACAATTGTATTCCAACCCATATGGGGTATTTTAATATCTTCATGCATTTTTGTTTTATCAAATTTAATAACATGCCCATCAATCAAACCAAGACCCTCTGTATGTCCAAATTCTTGTGAACTTTCAAATAAAAGTTGCATTCCAAGACAAATACCAATCATTGGTTTTCCGCTTTTTGAAAATTCATGAATTGCATCATACATTCCAGTATCATTTAAGTGTTTCATTGCATCTTTAAATGCTCCAACACCTGGTAATATGATTCTATCAAAGTTTTTCAATTCATTTGGATCTTTAATAATCGTTGCTTTTTCATCTAACAAATGACAAGCATTATAAACACTTGCTAAGTTTCCCATATTATAATCAATAATTCCTATCACTTTAATCCCTTTTATAAAACGTGATTATACTAAAGTTTAGCATCAGCTAGGGTTAAAGAAAAGAGGACTTTATTATTTTCTTTTTCCAAGGCTTTTTTTGCTTCTAATATCGTACTTCCTGTTGTAATTAAATCATCACAAAGAATCACAGTTTGATTCTTTAATTTATTTACTTTAAATCTTCTTGGATTATTTTTTCTAAATTCTAAATCTTTACCTGCATATCTAACAATTTTTGTAGCTTTTAATACATTATATAAAGGTTTTATATTTTGTGATAATAAATGATGGGCTAATATTGCAGTATGTGAAAAATCATGTCTAGTATGGTCATCTATTGGTATTGCAATAATATTTTCTTTATAATTAAAGTTTATTGCGAATTTATGAAAAGAGATTTTTGCTAATAAATTATAAACTCTATCTCCGTGAAAGTAGTATTTTGAAGAGATTAAATCTTCTATATCACTAAAAGCATAAAATGAATAATTAAAAAAATTCTTAGAAATTTCTCTTTTATGAAAAGCAGGAGTTAATAAGTTTTTCTGGCAAGTTTTACAAATAATAGAAAAAGATAAATTATCACAAGTTAGACATTTCATAATTAATAATACTTAAAATTATTATAAATGTAAAGCTTTTGACTACAGATATTTTAGAAGATTATGATAATATACAAAAAATAAACAATTAAATTATAAAAAGGTTAGTATTGAGATATATTGTATTTTTAGGGCTTCTTATGGCAGGTTTATTCCAAGTTTTCTTTTGGCTTATTCAAGATAATCGAATATCATTGAGTCAAGATTCTTATGGAAGTATTGATTCTTTATCCTATTCTCCTTATTATGGATATAAAAAGGATTTACTCTCTGATAAACAGATTGAAGAGGATGTAAAAATGTTGTCTTTTTTTACTAAAAGGCTTAGAACTTATTCAACAGCTGATGCTGATGCAATTTTAAAAGTTATTGGAAAAAGATACGATATGACTATTGACTTAGGTATTTGGTTAAGTAGTAATTATAAAGATAACTTTAAAGAAATATCTCATGCAATTGAACTTAGTAAAGAATACCCTCATAGTATTAATAATATTATTGTTGGAAATGAAACAATTTTAAGAAAAGATTTAAACAGTACTGAATTAATTGGATATTTAAACTATATATCAAGTTCTGTTGAAAATAAGGTGACTACTGCAGAAGTATGGAAAACTTGGGATGATTACCCAGCTTTAGCAAATAATGTTGATTTTATTACAGTGCATATTTTACCTTATTGGGAAGAGGTTAAAATAGAAGATTTTAATTCTTATCTCTTAGAAAAATATTTTTATATTAAAGGGAAATTTTCACCCAAAGAAGTAGTTATTGGTGAAACAGGATGGCCAAGTAATGGATATAATAACAAAGGCTCACAACCAGGTATAAAAAATCAAGCTACAGCGATTAGAGGTTTTTTAAATGCTGCAAAGGATAATAATATTAAATATAATATTATTGAAGCTTTTGATCAACCATGGAAAGGTTATGAAGAAGGAAATGTAGGGCAATATTGGGGTATTTTTAATGAAGATAGAAAATTAAAGTTTTATATAAATG
The DNA here is from genome assembly GCF_003667345.1 of Poseidonibacter antarcticus. Taxonomy (NCBI): domain Bacteria; kingdom Pseudomonadati; phylum Campylobacterota; class Epsilonproteobacteria; order Campylobacterales; family Arcobacteraceae; genus Poseidonibacter; species Poseidonibacter antarcticus. The sequence goes on along the minus strand of NZ_RCWF01000014.1, from coordinate 7,303 downwards.
GTGATATCGAAGTAAATGAATATTGGATTTATCAAATGCTTGCGGCAATTTTAATTGGTGCATTTTTAACTCTTTATGGTCTTCGAAATCAAAGACTAAATTTATACCATGCCTTTGCATATAGTATCGCAGCACAAGGTATGGCTTTTGGTATTGTAATGGCAATTGTTTATCCATTTAATAATTATATGAATTTTGGTATGTGGGTAATGTGGAGTATGGGTACACTTTTAATGGTTCCTTTAGTTGTAATTACTTTAGCAAAAGCAAATGAATTATTTAAAAACTCTATTGGAACAGCCCCTAAAAGATTAATTCAAAATGATTTAAAATCTGATAATACTCCTTTTGTATCGATTCATGTCCCTGCATATAAAGAGCAACCACATGTTTTAGCAGAAACTTTGACAGCGTTATCAAAGCTTAAATATCCAAATTATGAAGTACTTGTTATTATAAATAATACACCTGAAGAATTTTATTGGAAACCTATTGAAAAATTATGTAAAGACTTAGGTGATAAGTTTGTTTTCTTAAATATTACATGTACAGGATTTAAAGCAGGGGCATTAAATAAGGCATTAGAATATACAAATAAGAAAACAGAAATTATTGCAGTAATTGATGCTGATTATGAAGTTGAATCACCATGGTTAACAGATTTAGTTCCCGTTTTTGATGATCCAAAAGTTGCTATTGTTCAAGCTCCTCAAGATCATAGAGATGGTGACGAATCACTAGTAAAAGCTGCAATGAATGCAGAATATGCAGGTTTCTTTGATATTGGGATGATTGATAGAAATGAAGAAAATGCTATTGTTGTACATGGAACAATGGTTCTTATAAGACTTTCTTCTATGATTGAAGTTGGTGGATGGGGAACAGATACTATTGTAGAAGATAGTGAACTAGGACTTCGTCTTTTTGAAGCAGGGTATCAAGCACATTATACAAATAGACGATATGGATATGGATTATTACCTGATACCATTGAAGCTTTTAAAACACAAAGGCATAGATGGGCATATGGTGCGATTCAAATATTAAAAAAACATTATAAAGAATTTTTTCCTTCTTCAAGAAAATTAAATAGAAGACAGAAAAATAAATTCGTCACAGGATGGTTCTTCTGGCTAAGTGATGCATTAGGTCCTGTGATGGCTGTAATGAATATTATATGGGTTCCTGTAATAATATTTGTAGGTGTTACAATTCCTACAATTGCTCTTACAATTCCTATTATCACAGCATTTTTGGTAAATATATTACATACATTTATTTTGTATAGAATAAATGTTAAAACTTCATTTAGAAATACATTTTTAAGTTCAATTGCTTCGATGAGTTTACAATTAATTATATTTAAAGCCGTATTTGATGGATTTATAAAAGATGGACTTCCTTTTAAAAGAACTGAAAAAGGTGGATCTAAAGCTACAAAAGGAAGCACAAATCCAATAAAATATGAAACAATATTTGCAGTTTTATTATTGGGTTCGTTTTTTGCATTAATCTTTACCAACGAATCTAGAATTGTAGAAATTTATGTATTTGCAGTTACACTTTTAATTCAAAGTATTCCTTATATTTCAGCTATTATTATGAGATATTTAGAATTAAAAGCTATAAGAGAAGATAAAAATTAAAAATTATCTTCTAAAAAGAAGTTTATGAAAAGCTTGTATCGAAGAATTTAAATCTTCAATACAGCCATAAATGCCTCTTGAGGAACGTTTACTTTCCCTATTGATTTCATTCTTTTTTTACCAGCTTTTTGTTTTTCTAAAAGTTTTCTCTTTCTTGTAATATCACCACCATAACATTTTGCAGTTACATTTTTCCCTGTTGATTTTACAGTTTCACGTGCAATGATATTAGAGCCAATAGATGCTTGAATAGCAACTTCAAACAGTTGTCTTGGAATTAACTCTTTTAATGCTTTAATAAACTCTCTACCTTTTGAAAGTGCTTTGTTTTCAGGAACAATAATAGAAAGTGCATCAACAACATCTCCTGCAACTTTAATATCAAGTTTTTGTAAAACACCTGGTCTAAATCCAATTGGTTCATAATCAAAAGATGCATAACCTTTTGTTGTAGATTTTAATCTATCATAAAAATCCATTACAATTTCATTCATTGGAATATCATATTCAAGTAAAACTCTTTTACCTATATAATCCATTTTATTTTGGATACCTCTTTTATCATTAAGAAGTTTTATTACATTTCCTAAAAATTCATCAGGTACTAAAATAGTAGCTTTTACATAAGGTTCAAAAATTGTATCAATATGATTTGGTTCTGGTAGTTCACTAGGATTACGAATCACAATTTTTTCACCAGTATTTGTTAATACTTCATAAATAACTGTTGGTGCAGTTGCAATTAAATCAAGGTTAAATTCTCTCTCTAATCTTTCTTTAATTACTTCCATATGAAGCATACCTAAGAAACCTGCTCTAAAACCACTTCCAAGTGCTGCTGAACTTTCAGGTTCATAAGAGATTGAAGAATCATTTAGTCTTAATTTATCTAAGGCATCTCTTAAGTCTTCAAATTTATCCGTATCAATAGGGTAAATTCCTGCAAATACAAATGGTTTAGCAGGTTCAAACCCATCAATAGCTTTAGCTGTTCTATTTTTTGCATCAGTAATTGTATCTCCAACTGCAATGATATCTACAGTTTTAATCCCAAGTACAACAATTCCAATTTCACCTGTTTTAATCTCATCAGTAGTTTGTTTTTTTAAAGGATGAGGATACATTAAAGATAATACTTGTTGTTCGTGTTCTGTATTCATCATACGTACAACTTGACCTTTTTTAATACTACCATCATATACTCGAACTAATGCTAATGCTCCAAGGTAATTATCAAACCAAGAATCATAAATAAGTGCTTTAGTAGGTGCATTTGTATCACCAACTGGAGATGGAACTCTATCTACAATAGAATCAATTAAATCTCTTACTCCAACTCCTGTTTTAGCACTTATTAGATTATGTTCTGTACAATCAAGACCAATAGCTTCTTCAACTTCTTCTAATACTCTAAGTGGATCAGCAGAAGGTAGGTCAATTTTGTTAACAACTGGTAATAATTCTAAATCATTATCCATTGCAATATATACATTTGCAATAGTTTGTGCTTCAACACCTTGTGTAGCATCTATAATTAAAAGTGCGCCATCAGATGATGCTAAAGAACGAGATACTTCATAAGAAAAGTCAACATGACCCGGTGTGTCAATTAAGTTTAGAATATAATTTTGTCCATCTTTAACATAGTCAAGTCTAACACTTTGAGCTTTAATAGTAATTCCACGCTCTTTTTCAATATCCATTGTATCCATAACTTGTGCTGACATATCTCTATCTGCTACTGAACCACATTCTTGAATAATTCTATCAGCTAGCGTAGATTTTCCATGATCGATATGTGCAATGATACTAAAGTTTCTAATATTTTCTTGCAAGGTTATTGTCCTTAATGTATATTATTTATCGCGATTATATCTAAAGTTTTGTAAGTTTATAGTTAAATTAAGAAAGTATGTTTTTTTATAGTGAGATAAAGACTTAGATAAAATATCTAAGTCTTTTTATATTTAAAAATTATTGATTAATTAAACCAATAACACGTCTGTTTTCAGCTCTTCCTTCTTCTGTAGCATTAGAAGCAATTGGTTGAGTTTCACCATAGTGAGTTGATTCTAATCTTGAAGGATCAATATCTAATTTTTCTAAATATTTAACAGCTGAGGCAGCTCTTCTTGCTGATAAATCTTCATTATATTCTTCTGTACCTACAGAATCTGTATGTCCTTCAATAAGTGCAGTCAATTTAGAGTTTTCTTTTAAAATTTTCGCAAATTCATGAAGTCTACCACTATATTTAGGTTTGATTATAGTTTTATCTGTATCAAAATTAATTTTTAAATCAATTGTTGCAACACAACCGTCTTTATTTACTTTAACACCTGGAGATGTATCTGGACATTTGTCAAGTCTATTTACTACACCATCATTATCATCATCTAGTTCACAACCATTTTCATCTACTTTAGCTCCTGGGTATGTGTTAGGACATAAATCTTTTGAGTTTAATACTCCATCATTGTCATCATCTCCATCTTCTATTTCTTCGTTAACTACAGGAACTTTTGCTACAATTTTTTCAGGATATTTTTTTCCTAAAGGCATAGCTAAACCTACTGTATACATAAAATCATTTGATTTATCATTAATTCCGAAAAGATGTCTAACATCTCCTTTTAAAGCTATTCCATAGTATGGTAAATCATATCTTAACCCAACACCATAATTTAATAAAGCTGAATCATCATTATCTTTTTTTTCTTGAGTTACATCTTGATAACCAGCTCCAACTAGACCATACGCGGCTAGTTTTTCAGTTAAAGGTAGTTTTTTTACAGCATTTATAAATACCCTATTTACATTTGTATTTCCACCACTTTTATATTCAATACTTTCACTTCTCATAATTGCAAGTTCTACTTGATCAATAAAAGATTCTTCTAAATTTTTTGCTAAAGAAATACCTCCATTTAGATAATGATCATCATCAAGGTTTGCTTGACTATCTGATAAAATTCCTGCTGCAAATGGTGTTACTTCATAATTATAGTTACTGCTTGGAGCACTTTGTGCAAACATAAAAGATACACATAACGTTGATGTTAATAATATTTTTTTCATACAACTTCCTTCTATTAAAATAATTTTATTTATTATAGCTAAATTTTTTTATTTTTTTATTAAAAGTTTTATTATGATTTAGAATTTAATTTTAGTGCGGATATAGGGATAGTAGTTAAGACTAGGATTAATCCTAGTCTTATTTAAATAAGAAATTAATTATTTAATAATTACAGCTTCAACTCTTCTATTTTGAGCTTTTCCCTCTTTAGTTTTATTACTAGCAACTGGTTTAGTTTCACCATAACCTATCGCTGTTAATCTTGAAGAATCAATATTTAATGATTTTAAAACTTCTACTGTAGAAGCTGCTCTTTTTTCAGATAAACTTTGATTATATTTAGATGTACCAACAGAATCAGTATGTGCTTCAATTCTTGCTTTTAACTTAGTGTTATTTTTCATTGCATTTGCGAAGTTTACAATTCTTTGGTGGTAATCTTTTTTTACAACTGCTGAATTAGTGTCAAAATTAATATTTAAATTAACTAATGTCATACAACCAATAGTATCAACTTCTGCACCTGAAATTGTATTAGGACATTGGTCTAATCTATTAACAACACCATCATTATCATCATCTAATTCACAACCCATTTCATTAACAACTGCACCTGCAACTGTATTAGGACATTTGTCTTTTGAATCAATAACACCATCATTATCAGAATCTTTTGGAACAACAACTGGTGCAGGAACAACAATTGGTGCTTTTGCAACTTTTCCAAATGGAACAGAGAATCCTAAGTTATATAATAAAGTATTATCTCCACTATCTGCTTCGATTAAATGTCTAACATCTAATTTTAATGCAAACTGATCTGCTATTTTATATTTGAATCCACCACCGTAGTTTCCTACAAGACCATCTTCATTATTGTTATTATTTGCAGCATCGTCAAAGAACTCAACACCAGCCCCTGCTAATGCATATAAAGACATATTTGAAGTTAATGGATAATCTTTTATAACATTTACAAAAATTCTTGTAATACCAGTATCTCTATTTATTGAATTAGTATAATCAACATCTTCAACTGTTCTAAATGCAGCAATTTCAACTTGATCAATCATCGAATCGAATTGATTAAATCCTAATGCTATACCACCATTCATATAATCTTTTTCTAATCCTAAGTTACCTTCTGAATATGCTCCACCAATCATTGGTGTAATCTCATACTTATATTCACTATTAGCTGCAAACATCATTGATGCGCAAACTACAGTTGATAAAATAATTTTTTTCATTTATTTTCCTTTTCTTTTATAACTTTATATAATAGCTAAATATTAACTATTAAGCAATAAATATTGAATTAACAGATTCATTGTTTTGTATTCTTCTTATTGTTTCACCAATAATTACAGAGGCAGTTAAAACAGTTATCTTTTTAGCATCTTTTCGTGTAGGAATTGTGTCTGAAACAATTAATTCATCTAAAACACCATTCGCAATTCTTTCATATGCAGGACCTGAAAGAACACCATGTGTACAACAAGCCATAACTGAAGTTGCTCCTCTTTTCTTTAATACTTCAGCAGCTTTTACAAGTGTTCCTGCAGTATCAACCATATCATCAACTAAAATTACATCTTTACCTTTAACATCTCCAATGATATTCATAACTTCAGATTCATTAGCTTTTTCTCTTTTTTTATCAACAATAACTAAATCATATCCTAATTTGTCTGCATATGATCTAGCACGAGCAACTCCACCAATATCTGGACTAGCAATTATTGGATTAGGTAAGTTTTTACTTTTAAGATAGTCAACAAATAATATTGAACCAAATAAGTTATCCGCAGGGATATTAAAAAAACCTTGAATTTGAGCAGCATGTAAATCTATAGTTACAACTCTAGTAATACCTGCAGCTTCTAAAAGATCTGCAACTAGTTTAGCAGTAATTGGAACTCTAGGAGCTGCTTTTCTATCTTGTCTTGCATATCCATAATATGGGATTACTGCAGAGATTGATTTTGCACTTGATCTTTTTAATGCATCTACCATAATTAGTAGTTCCATTAAATTATCATTTGTAGGAGCACATGTGGGTTGAATAATAAAAACATCTTGTCCTCTTACACTTTCCGTAATTTGAACAGACATTTCTCCATCACTAAATTTATCACATTTAGCATTTGACACTCTAATACCTAAATAACTACCAACTTTTGCTGTAAATTCAGGATTAGCTGAACCACTAAAAATTTTATACCTTGACATGAAAATTTCCTTAATTGTATGATTATTTGCGATTTTATCCAAATAGTACTTAATGAATAGATAAAATGTTTTTTTCTTTAAAATAAATACTAATGTCTAATTTATATACATTTATTTTGTATAGAATCTTTTAGTTAATGCTAAAATTTTAATGTTCTTCTAAAATTAATATGTAGCGCGTACATATTTATAATAATAAAACAAAAGGAAATTATATGAATAAAAAAATTAGTTTAGTAACATGTGGATTATTGTTAAGTACAAATATAGCATTTGCTGCAGATACAATAGATGAAGCATTTAAAACAGGAACAGTATCAGGATCTTTAACAGCATATGCTTTAGA
>NZ_RCWF01000013.1 GCF_003667345.1 Poseidonibacter antarcticus | reverse complement strand
TATATTGATTACTCAGTTTTGCTGGTGGTTATAGAGAAGAGGAAATACCCAGTCCCATTTCGAACCTGGAAGTCAAGCTCTTCATCGCTGATAATACTGCAGGGTCCCCTTGTCGGAAACGTAGGTCACTGCCAGCTCTTGAGTATTTATTCAAATTAGCTTAGCTTTTTACACTTTTTTAGTAGTGTTTTAAGCTAAGCTTTTTTTTTGAGCGGTTTATGCTTATTTTGCCTTTCTTATTCTTGCTTTCTCTTTATTTAATTTCTATGTTCTAAATATTTCTTTATTCTTTTCTTTTATCATAATTTATATTATTTCTAATGATTTTTAGTTTATTTATACTCTTGACAAATATATTTTATGCTACTAGTATATATGATTTACTAATTTAAAATTTCAGTAAGTAAAATATTAAAAAATCTAAAGGAAAATTATTATGGAAATAAAAAACTATCAAATGTATATAAATGGTGAATTTGTTGAATCTAATGAAACAATATCAGTTATTAATCCTTCAGATAAGAAGATTATATCTTATATTCCAAAAGGAACAATAGAAGATGTTAATGCTGCTGTTAATGCAGCTGAAGTGGTACAAGATTCTTGGGGTAAATTACCTGCTATTGAACGAGCTGAATATTTACATAAGATTGCTCAGAAGATTCGTGATAATGTTGATATGTTAGCTTATACAATTACTCAAGAACAAGGAAAAGTATTAGGTCTAGCCAAAGTTGAAGTAAATTTTACTGCTGATTATATGGATTATATGGCAGAATGGGCTAGACGTTATGAAGGTGAAATTATTCAAAGTGATCGTCCTAATGAAAACATATTTTTATTTAAACTTCCAATAGGTGTTGCTGCTGGAATTTTACCTTGGAATTTCCCATTTTTTTTAATTGCTAGAAAATTGGCACCTGCTTTTGTAACTGGAAATACTATTGTTATAAAACCAAGTTCTGAAACTCCAAATAATGCTTTTGAATTTGCAAAACTTGTTGATGAAGTGGGACTTCCAAAGGGTGTATTTAATTTAGTTTCTGGAGAAGGTTCTGTTGTAGGTAATTCTTTGGCTTCTAATGAAAAGGTTGGAATTATAAGTTTTACAGGAAGTGTTCCAGCTGGTGTAAAAATTATGGAAGCTGCTGCTAAAAATGTTACAAAAGTTTCATTAGAATTGGGTGGTAAAGCACCTGCTATTGTAATGGGTGATGCTGATATTGATTTAGCTGTTGAAGCAATTAAAAATTCACGTGTTATTAATAATGGTCAAGTTTGTAATTGTGCTGAAAGAGTTTATGTTCATTCTAGCATCGCAGATGAGTTTATTGAAAAAATTACTAATGCTATGAAAGTAATTACTTGTGGAAATCCATTAGAAGAAGTTGATATGGGTCCTCTTATTAATGAAGCTGCTATTCATAATGTACAAAGATTAGTAGACAGTGCTGTAGAAGCAGGAGCAAGAATAACAACAGGTGGTAAAAGAGTAAACAGAGAAGATGGTTTTTATTATGAGCCAAGTATTTTAGTTGATGTAAAACAAGATATGGCAATTATTCAAGAAGAAATATTTGGACCTGTTCTTCCTATTATGACTTTTGATACACTTGATGAAGCAATTGCTCTTGCTAATGATTGTGAATTTGGACTTACTTCATCTATTTATACACAAAATATTGATATAGCAATGAGAGCTTGTAAAGAAATCAAATTTGGTGAAACATATATAAATAGAGAAAACTTTGAAGCAATGCAAGGTTTCCATGCTGGATGGAGAAAATCTGGTATTGGTGGAGCTGATGGAAAACATGGTTTAGAAGAGTTCTTACAAACTAAAGTTGTTTATTTACAATATAATATGAATAAGCAATAATCTTTTTTGTATAGGTGAAAATTTCTCACCTATACAAATAGTAAATACTTAAATAGAATTTATTAATTCTTGAATTTTATCTTCATTACTTATCCAAGAAGTTACTATTCTAATAATTGAATGCTTTTCATCATATTTCTTCCATATATAAAAAGAGAATTTTTTTTCTAATTGTTCAATCAAAATATTTGGTAAAATTAAAAAAATCTGATTTGTTTGTGTAGTATCTAATAATTTATATCCTTTTTTTACAAACTCATTGGAAATTATTAAAGCTAAGTTATTTGCTCTTTTTGCTAATTTAAAATATAAATCATCTCTAAAAAGCTCTAAGAATTGAATACCAATAGTTCGTCCTTTTGCTAATAAGGCTCCTTTTTGTTTTATATTTATGTTAAAGTCTTCTGCAAGAGTAGAATTATTAATAATAATTGCTTCTCCAAATAAAGCACCATTTTTTGTAGCACCTAATGTAAATATGTCACTAAGCTTTGATAAATCATTTAATGTTAAATCATTATATGTTGAAGTAAGTGCTGCAGCTAATCTTGCCCCATCTATGAAAAGATATAAATTTTTTCTTTTACAAAAGTTAGATATCTCTTGAAGTTCTTTTTTTGTATAGATAGTACCAATTTCGCTTGCATTTGAAATATAAACTAATTTTGGTTTAACCATATGTGGAATAATATTATGATTATCTAAAGCAACTTGAATTTTATTGATATCTAGTTTTCCATTTAATGATGGAACAGATATTATTTTATGTCCTGTAGCTTCTATTGCACCTGCTTCTCTTCCTAAAATATGTCCAATATCAATTGATATGATAGCTTCATGTGAGCGTAAAATTGATGAGATAATAATTAGATTTGCTTGTGTTCCTCCTGTTACAAAGAAAATCTCTGATTCTTTATTTGATAATTTATTTTTAATTAACTGTTTTGCTTTATTACTATATTCATCAAAGCCATAAGCGTTTTGTTGAATAAGATTTGTTTCTATTAACTTATTTAAAATATTGGGATGACAGCCTTCACTATAATCATCTAAAAAATTGTATTTTTGCATTTTAATTCCATTTTAATTCCATTTTACTTATTTAATTATGAGATTTTAGCATAAAGATATTATATTATGTAAAATAATGTAATTGAATAAAATTAATTAGAATAAAAAAGAATAAAAGGTATTAAATGAAAGTAGTATTAAGTATTGCAGGTAGTGATTGTAGTGGAGGGGCTGGAATACAAGCTGATTTAAAAACATTTGAGGCTTTTGGTGTTTTTGGATGTACTGTATTAACAGTTTTAACAGCACAAAATACAACAGGTGTAAAGAGTATAAGTACAGTTGAACCTTCATTTGTAAAAGAACAGTTAGAAATGGTTTTTGCTGATTTTGAAGTGAGTGCTATTAAAATAGGAATGCTTTTTTCAAAAGAAATAATTAATACAGTTAGAGAATTTATAAAAGATTTAGATATTCCTATTGTATTAGATCCTGTATTTATTTCTAAGGCTGGATCTATGTTATTAAGTGATGATGCTATTTTAAATATGAAGTTGCTTTTTGATTACGTAACAATACTAACTCCTAATCAGTTTGAAGCAAAAGCATTATTTGATTATGAGGATAATAATATTGAAGTTATTGAAGAAATTAGAAAACTTAAGTGTGCTACTATTGTAAAAAATCATTATGAAAATGATAAAAGTATTGATACTTTATATTTTGATGGAAAAATTAGAAAATATGAAACACCTTATATAAAATCAGAAAATACGCATGGTACAGGTTGTAGTTTTTCTAGTGCAATTGCTGCAAACTTAGCACTTGGAAAAAACTTAGATGAATCAATAGATATATCAAATAAGTTTATTTATCAAGCAATAAAAAATGCACCCAATCTTGGAAAAGGAAAAGGTCCAATCGCTCATAAAAAGGGTTTTGAGTGCCTAAACATAGAATAAGATTTCAAATCTTATTCTTGAATAGTCCAAATAAATTTTTTAGTATCAAAGCCAAGTTTTGATGCTTTTAATATAAGGTCTTCTTTTATCTTAGCATCGATTTTCTTATCTCTACTTAGAATCCATAAATACTCTCTTGAAGGACTTCCTACTAAAGCTACTTTATAATTTTTATCTACATCAATAATCCAATAATCTCCATAAAAAGGTCTAAAAAAACTCACTTTTAATTTTGAATTTGTATTGTCAATTGCATATGCAATCGCTGTAGCTTCTTTTTTCTCATTGTTTTGAATATTTGTACATTTGTTGACTACTCCAATTTTCCCATCATTTTTAAGAGTATAAGTTGCAGTAACATTTTTACACTCCTTTTCAAAAAAATGTTCAAATCTTGCTATTTCATACCATGTACCCTTATAAGCATCTATATCTACACTTTTACTTGTTGGTAGGTGGTTATATTTCGTACTACATCCAAGAAAAAAAAGTAATGGTGCTAATAATAAGATAATTTTTAGAATGTTCTTTCTCATTTATTTCCCTTTTCTAATAATTTTTTTGTAATTCTATGTCTATATTCAAACATTGCTTTTAGTTCTTTTTGAATAAAAAAATCAAATAGTTCTCCAAATTTTCCAAAAGGTAATTTATATTTAACTACATCTTTAAGCTCACAATGTGAGCCTTTTTTTGTGAAAATATGAGAATGTTCCCAAAATCTGAAAGGTGATTTTAATGCTAAATCTACAAGTAGATTTGGACTTTCTAATTTTTCTATTTTTACTTCCCAATTAGTTGGGATAAAATTTTTAATAGTTTGTATTTTAATTACTCCACCAAGATGTGGAGTAAAGTCTTTATTTAATAGTTTTAGTTTTACATTTAAAGGAGTTATTGCTTCTAAATTCTTCATATTTATATGAAAATCAAAAAGCTCTTGAATATCACAATTTATTAAGATTACTTTTTCAAATGTTTTCATAATCATTTCTTTTTTATTAAATTGTTGAGTGCTTCAGTTATATTTTCATACTTGAATTCAAAACCTTGATCTAATAGTCTTTTGGGTTTAGCACACTGTCCGTGTGTTAAAACTTCTCCTCCTTGACTAAATATTAGATTGAATACAAATTCTGGAACAGGAATGATTGTTGGACGATTAAGTGCTTTCCCTAATGTTTTTGTAAAGTCACAATTATTTGTAGGTGTTGGTGCTGTTAGATTATAAATTCCTCTACAATGTTTATTTTCATATACATATTCATAAGCATTTATTAAATCATCTATATGAATAAAAGAAAAGTATTGTTTACCATCACCAATAATCCCTCCAAGCCCAAGTTTAAAAGGCAGAAGCATTTTTGCTAAAGCTCCCCCTTCTCCAAGGACAATCCCAAATCTAAAAATAGCAGTTCGTACGCCTAGTTTTTCTGCTTTAAGAGCTATGTTTTCCCATGATTTACAAAGATTTGCTAAAAAGTTATTTTCATACTCAAAAGATTCTTCATCATAACATGCTTTGTTCTTATATATTCCAACAGCAGAAGTAGAAATAAAAACTTCTGGTTTATTTTCTGCTTGACTTATTGCTTCAATTAATGCATTTGTAGTATCTAAACGACTACTTTCTAAAAGTTTTTTATATTTGGGTGTCCATCTATGTATTATATTTGCACCTGCTAAATTTATAAGTATATTTGCTTCTTCAATTATAGATATTAGTTTTTCACTATTGTTTAATTCATCTCTTTTTATTCCATAAACTTTAAATCCTTTAGATTCAAATACCCTTCTTAAATTTGTACCAACAAATCCAGTTGAACCTGTTATTGCTATTGTTTTCATTCTTATCTCCTTAAAACTCAATATACGTTATTTGTTAAATTATAATATAAGTATAGTTTTCTAATAGTGATTTTATGTTAGTTCAAATATTTATAATTTAAGTTTTATTATAAATTTTGCCCCAGTATATTCAATATTATCATAAGTATAAGTTTCATTTTGAACATCTATTTGTGTATCTAAAAGCTTTGTTAAAATATCTTTACTCATATATAAACCTATTCCTGTACCTTCAGAATTTTTTTTTGTTGTAAAATATGGATCAAAGATTTTGTCTATAATATCTTTGTTTATACCTTTTGCATTATCTTTAATTTCAAGGATTAAAGAATTTTCTTTTTTATATGTTTTTATAAAAATCAATCTTCTTTGTTTATATTTAATTAGTTCATCTCTTGCATTATTTAAGATATTTATTAACACTTGTATAATTTCATTTTCTAAAGAGATAATTTCAACATCTTCAATATCTTTTATAATTTCAATATTTTGAGTTTTATATTTTGGAAGCAAAAGGTTTAATGTCTTATTTATTGGTGTAGATATCATAAATTCTGAATAATTATTAGAATTTGGATTAAAGAAATTTCTAAAATCATCTATTGTTTGAGCTAAATATTGTGCTGAAGTATTTATTATTTCTAAAGATGAAATTAATTCTTTATCAGATAAACAATTCATCTCTTTTAAAAGTTTAGAGCCTGTTGCAGAAGTTGTAATTGTAGATAAAGGCTGTTTCCACTGATGTGCAATGTTAGCAATCATCTCACCCATTATTGCCATTTTACTTTGTTGGTGTAATAATATTTCTTTTCTTTTATTGTCTTCTTTTAGAGCTTCTTTTTCACTTACATCAACAATAAAAGCAATAATATTTTGGACCTCTCCATTTTTATCAAAAATTGGAATTTTAGAAGTTTCTACTTTTATTCCTTTATTTGCTGTCTGATAATTTTCTATAATAGATAGTTTTTCTTTTTTGGTTCTAATAATTTCTAAATCATCTTTGTAATATTTTTTATAATCATTTGGATAAAGATCTTTTGTAGGTATATTTCTTAATTCTTCAACACTAGAATTAAGAGAATTAGCTAATGTTTTATTTACTCTGATTATATTATCTTTTGTATCTTTAAATACCATCATCATAGGTAAGTGGTCTAAAATAAGATTTAATTCTTCCATAATACTTTCAAATTTTAAGTTTTCTTGTTCTAAAAGCTTTTCTTTATATTCATAAAACATTTTTTCAATATGCCCTGAAAGATATATAAATAGTACTAGAAATACTAAAGTTATAATTAATGAAGTTATCAAAATAATATATAATTGTGAATCATATTTTTTTTCTAACTCTTTTTGTTTTTTATTAATTAATAAATTTAAGTTATCATAATCAAAACCAGTAGCAATTATCCAATTTAAAGAAGGTACTTTTTTTAGATATGAAACTTTTATATATTTACGTTCTTTTTTAATAAACTCATATTCAATAAAAGTAGCTTCTTCTTTAGATTCTTTAAAATCTTGGAACTTTTTTGTAAAGTTATTATCTTTTTCTATATCTCTAATATTTGTTAGAATAGTTCTAGTTAATAAAAAATCTTCTTCATTATTTATAATAAATATATAACCATCATCTTGATATTTTATAACTTTTAAAAGGTTAAGGATTTCTTTTTTAATTTGTTTATTATATTCGTCTACAAATCTTCCTGTTGTAATAATTAGATTATACGGTTCAAACTTTTTTATAATACCAATCTTTTCAAATTCTTTTGATTTATCACTTGGTTTTGTTGAATACCAAGACATAAAACCTTGACCTTGTGTTTTAGCAATATTTATAATTTCTTTTATTGTAAACTTTCCTAGTGCATCTTTTTTATTTATAATTAATTTACCTTCAAATTCTTTATGATTAGGTTGGAGAATATTTACACCTTCCATTGTATGTATAGAAAAATATTCTTGTCCATTATTAAATCTTAATGCTTCAAGAGAGTTTTTAATATGTAATATTATTTCTTCTTTTGATAATACATCTTTATTTTTATAATATATATTTGTAGCAATTTTATTTGCAACATTAATTTCATGCACTAAATCATTTTTGAGTGTTACTTGTGCATTCTTTATTTTAGTATCTACTAATTTAGTAATAGAATCAATATTTATTTTTATTCTATTTTTGTTAGATTTAATGAAATTATTTTTTATTTCTATCTTTTCTTTTTTAAAATTATTACGATAGTCTGATGAGATATAACTTGTAATAAAAATTGAGCTTAAGAGTATTACAATTGCAGGAAAAAATTTAATAATTGTAAGAATTAACTTTTCTTTCTTTACTGAGTTCATGTGATACCTTACTTTTATTATAACTATATATTATACAATGTTTTGTATGTAAATAATACTTTATTTATAATAATCTTCAAAAAGCTCTCTGCTCAATGTATTCTCTAAACTCTTTTGCACCATCTTTTGAGCTAGTTACAATATCATCAATATCAATAAATGAGATTTCCAATTTTGATTGTTCAATACTTTTCATAGATCTTATTTTATCTACATTTACAATTATAGAACGATGAATTCTAAAAAAGTTTTTTTCTTTTAGGAGTTCTTGCATATCTTGCATTTTTCTTCGTACATATGCATCTGTTTGCTTAGTTCTTATTATTACTTCATCTAAATCTGCTTTTATATAATAAATATCTTCAATATTAATCATATATATTTTTGCACCTCTTTTTGCTAAGATATTTTTTGCTGATTGTATATTTGAACAATTTGAGTTATTAATAAATTTCTGTATTTTTTCTAAAGATTTTTTAACAGATTCATTAGATATTGGTTTTAATAAATAATCTAATCCACCTGTTTGATAAGCTTCAAAAGCATATTTATCAAAAGCTGTTTGGAAAACAATAAAAATATTTGAATTCATTTCTAAAATAGTATTTGCAAGTTCAAGTCCACTCATTGTTGGCATTGAAATATCTAAAAAAGCTATATCAAATTTTGTTTTTGTAGATTCTTTTATTGCATCTATTGGATTGTTACATGCAGTTATATTTGAAATACCTTCTTCATTTAGAATTCTTTTTAATCTAGAAAGAGCAAGTTTTTCATCATCAACAATAAGTACTTTCATTTTAACACCTTTGTTTATTTCTTTAATCTAATAATAAAAATCATTTTATCATTTTGAATTTTTTTATCTAAATATCCAATTTTTAGAAGCTTTAATCTTGTAGCTAGGTTACTTAAACCTGTTCCAAATTTAATATTTTTTGTGATTAAACCATTATTAGAAACTTCAATAACATTATTTTTTACAGTGATTTCTATATCTAATTCTTTTTGTAAATAACCATGTTTTATTGCATTTTCAACTAATAATTGTATAGAAAACTTTGGAACCATTATATTTAAATCATCATTATTTATGTCTAATTTTATTTTAATATTATCATCAAATCTAATATTCTCTATTTTTAAGTATGTTTCTACCATTTTAATTTCAGATTCTAAACTAATTAATGTATCTTTAGTAATTGCATTTCTTAAAAAAGCTGATAAATCCAATGTAGCTTTTTCTGCTTTTTTTTGGTCTAAATAGATTAATTCAGATATTGAATTTAAAGCATTAAATAAAAAATGAGGATTTAGCTCATTTTCTAAAGCTTTTATTTTTGATTCTAAAACTTCACTTTTTATTGATTCGTTTCTATATTTCATTGAAATAAATTGATGAAGAATAAGTCCAATAAGAAAGGTGAAAAAACCTATAACAATACTAATATAAAACCAAAAAGGTTTTATGAAATCAATGATTGTAAAATCAAAAAAAGAAAATATAAAATAACTTGTCATAAACCCTAAAAAGCCAGAAAGAAAAGAGAAAATAAAACTAACCAAATACCAATATTTTTCATGAAGCCTTGGAAGTATAAAATCATTTGAGATAGAAATAAAGAAAAAAGCACTAAAGCATATGAATATTGCACTTGATATTCCAAAAATTATAGTTGAAAACTCTTTTAAATTAATGTTGATTAAATATAAAAATAATGAAATAAAAAAACCAAAGAAAATACCAATTATAATAATATATAACCAGTCGAATTTTGATATATGAAGTTTAACGCTAGTCATTTAATTCCTTATTTAAAATTTCAACACCCAAGGCAATTCCTGGCCATCCTTGACCTGCAAAGATTGTATCACCAATACTATGAAGTCCTTTAAAAGGAGTATTACAAGAGGGTGTTTGTAAGATATTTTTTAATGTAATTGCCTTACCTCCACAATTATATCTATTTATATATCTTTTAAAGGTTTTAGAAGTTGCACTTTCACAGTTTTTTATATCTTCTTTTTTTATTGATTTAAAATTCTCTAATAGATGAGTTATTATAAAATCTTGTGTAATTGTTTTTTGTTTTTCATAGCTTTGCTTTGGAAGATTCTTCCAATATAAAGCTTTTGTATGTGTTGATATTGTAATACTATAAGAATCACTTGACATTTTTTCATCATCACTACTTGAAATAGAAACAAAAAAAGAGTTTGAAATACTATTTGGAATGTTTTTATCAAGAATTATTTGATAATGATGTAAAAAGTTTTCATTTATATTTTCTTTTTTTATTGATAAATATATAACAAAAGCACTTTGGTCTGAAAAAGAAAAACTATTATAATATTTTTTGATTTTTTCATCATCAAATAAACTTGCACTATCATAAGTTGAACTATTTAAAATCACTTTTTTTGATTTGTATTCATTTTTATTTGAGATGATTCTATAAAAATCTTTCTCTTTTTTGATATTTAATATTTCTTCTTTTATATGAACATCTATATCTTTTAGTAAACCATCAAATAAAGAACCCATTCCACCATTTACATAAAAAACATCATGAAATGGATAAGATAATCCAAGTGCCAAAGATATTAATGAGACATTTTGAGATGTTGTTTGAAGAGTGATTAGAAGTTGAGAGTTTATAAAACTTTTATATTCTTTGGAAATATTTGGCAAAGTTTCATCTATAAAAGAATCAGCATTTTTAAATATATCAAAGCCAAAAATAGTAAATAGTTGCATATTTGAACTTATAGTTTTTATATATGAATCTAAAGAGTGTTTCGCAAAATATAGATTTTTAAATTCCCAAAATTTTGTATCTAAATCTTTGATTTTTCTCCAAAATATTTTGTTGTTTTTATGTGGATAAACTTCATTTAGATTTTCTAAAAATATATCAAAATCTTTTACTCTATCAAGTGTTTTACCATTTTGAATAACTCTAATAGCTATTTCACTTTTTTTAATATCAGGAGTATAATTTGCATAGTCAAATATTTTTTTAATAGGATGATTTTCTTCATATCCTACAAAAGTTGTAGCTCCTGCATTATAGTAGTTTCCTCTTCTTTTAAATGTACTTGCACAGCCTCCAAGATTTTTATCTCTTTCAAAAAGTATTAAATCTTTTTCTTTATTAAGTGCTGATATTAAAGCTCCTCCAATTCCTGAGCCGACTATTGCAATATCTTTAATTTCTGATGTTTTCATTTTTTGCTCTTTTGAATTTTTCAATTGCTTGTTTTCTAGAAAGTGAAATATCAACCATACTTTTTGGATATTCACAAAACAAATTAGAACTTGTACCATTTTCAATATGAAAAAGTTTAGGCTCAACATCTTTTAATTGTGGTATTACACTTTTAATAAAAATACCATCTTTATCGAACTTTTTTGATTGAATATATGGATTAAATACTCTAAAATAAGGGCTTGCATCAGCACCTGTACTAGCACCCCATTGCCAACCTCCAATGTTTGAACTAGCTTCATAATCTAATAGTTTTAGAGCAAAATATTTTTCACCTTTTTTCCAATTGATAAAAAGATTTTTTGTTAAAAAAGATGCTACTACCATTCTTAGACGATTATGCATTGTTCCTGTATTATTTAGATGAATCATTGCTGCATCAATTATTGGAACACCAGTTTTCCCTTCGCACCATTTGTTAAAATCTTCTTCATTCTCATTCCATTGAACTTGGATATTATTAAAATTTGAATGTTCTGAATATGGATAGTGAACTAAAATATAGTTATAAAACTCACGCCAAAAAAGCTCTCTTATAAAAAACTCACTATTTTCATCATCAAAAGCTTTAAAATAGTTAAAAACCAGTTTAGGTGAAATCAAACCAAATCGTAAGTGTACTGAAATATTTGATGGTGCATTTTTATAAAAGAAATCTCTATTTACTTTATAATCATTTATTTTTTCTTTAAATTCATCTAATAAAGAAAAAGCATCTAGTTTTAAAAATGATGGTAAGTTTTGTTTTTCAAATCCTATTTGTTTTAAAGTAGGAATAAAATCATAATCAAAAACAGACTTTATAAGTTCTTTATTTCTTGCTAAGGGTTCAATACTACTAGAACTTGTGATAATATTTAATGATTTATAAAAAGGAGTGAAAACCTTATAAGGTGTAGCATCTTTTTTTAGGTGGTCATTTGGATTTAGAATAAATGAATCAAGAAATCTTCTTAAAGGAAGTATCTTTTCAATTTCATCATCTCTTTTTTTAGCATATGAATCAAAATCAACTGAACATAAAACTTCATCAAAACCCTTTGCTTTTAAGCTCTTAAATACATTTATAGGTTCATCATAAAATATTGCTAAATCTAAACCAATACTTTGAAGTTTTTCTTTTAGTTTTAAAACAGATTGATAAATAAAACTTACTCTAATATCATTTTTTGGAAGTGATTGTAAAATATTTTTATCAAAGATGAAAATAGGCAATACTTTATTTTTTGCATTTGAAAGTATTGCATTATCTTCTATTCTTAAATCTCTTCTAAACCAAAGTACTTGACTCATTTATATGCCAATATAGAAGATCTAAGTGCTAGTTCTTTTGGATATGGATTTAAAAACTTTTGTGTTTTTAAATATGTTATATCAAATCTTTTCGTATAAAGATTTAAAAGTTTTATTACTGCAATTAAAGGTATTATTTCATTTTTGTAATCTTCAAAAGACTCTAATAATTCATCTTTTTCTTCTTTTGTAATTAGCTTTTTAAAGTAACCATATATATGTAAAACAACATTATATGTATTTGAGATGGTACCTTTTTGATAAATGGCATTTAAAAATGAATGTTTATACTCTTCTAATATTATATTTGTATCTTTTTTCTCATGATTTGCTACGATATTTCCAAGCTCTTTATATGCTTCGTGTGATTTTGCATAAATTAAATACTTGTATGAAGTGTGAAAAGTAATTAGGTCATTAAGGCTAGGTTTTGTATTTAAAAACTCAAAGATATGTTTATATGCAAATATTTGCATAAGAAAATTTTCTCTAAGCCATGCATCGTGTAATCTTCCTTCTTCTTCACTTGGTAAAAGAGGATATTTATCTTTTACTTCTTTTGCAAATATACCAACTCCTGTATTTTCACTTTGTCCACTTTTATTTTCTGGATAAATTTTTACTCGCTCCATTCCACAAGTTGGAGACTTTGATTTAAAGATAAAACCACAAAGTTCACTTTCTTGAATTTCATCTGCAAGTTTCTTTGAAATATCATTTACTTTTTGCGTAACATCAAGGTTTGTAGTAGAAGTTTTAACTTTGATAATACCATCTTTTCTAGTTTGTCTTATGGCTTCTCTCGGAGTTGCAAAAATCATTTTTTCAGGACAATATGGAATAAAATCAAAATATTTTCCAAGTTCATTTATAATAAACCCATCTTTAGAGTGACCACCATCATATCTACACTGTGTACCCAAAAGGCAAGAAGAGATACCTATTTTCATAATTTATCCTTATTTTTTAATACTTTATTATAATAAGTTCTTTTGTTTTTTGGTATATATAAAATGTTAATTGATTTATATTTTGATAGCTTTAGATGGGAATTTCAATTTTAAAACATGGACCACTAAATTGTTCTTTGTTATATGTGAATTCTTCATTTGTAACGCTAAGTAATCCCTTCATATGTTTAGTTATAATTTCAGTACTCATATAAAGACCAATTCCTGTACCTTGAGATTGATGTTTTGTGGTGAAATATGGCTCAAATATTCTATTGATAATTTTTGGAGGGATTTTACCACCATTATTTTTTATTTCCACAATTACACTTTTTTTATTGGTATATGAATTGATAAAAATATATTTATTAGCTAATTGGGTTTCTTCTAAAGCGTCTTTTGCATTATTAATGATATTGATAATAACTTGAATAAATTCATTTCTTAATCCAAAAATTTCAATATCTTCAATATCCTTAATAATTATAATATTTCTATTTTTTAGTTTAGAACTAATAAGTTTTATTGCAGAACTTAAACTATCCTCTAAAGTAAATTCTTTAAATTCTTTGTCATTTCTAAGAAAGTGTCTAAAGTCATCAATTGTTGCAGATAAATATTGTGCTGATTCATTAATTAAATCAAGACTTTGTATCTCATCTTCTTCTGATATAGAATTAAATTTTTTCTGAACTTTAATTCCTGTTGCAGCTGTAGAGATTACAGATAAAGGTTGTCTCCATTGATGAGCAATATTTTCTATCATTTCACCCATTGATGCCATTTTAGATTGTTGATAAATTACAGATTCTTTCTCTTTTAATAAAATTTCTTTTTCTTTTTCTTTTGTCACATCACTAAATATACCAATATAATTGACTACTTCTTTATCTTTCCCAAGTATTGCATTTATCGTAAGCCATTCTGTATAAAAAGTTTTGTCCTTTCTATAGTTTATTATTTCACCTTCCCAATAATTATTTTCTTTAAGACTTGTCCATAAATTGTCATAAAATTCTTTATCATGAAGATTTGATTTTAATATTCTTGTATTTTCACCTAATATTTCTTTTTTTGAATAACCTGTAATAAATTCAAAAGCATTATTTACATCAAGAATATTTGTATCTTTATCTGTAATCATAATACCATCACGTGTATTATTAAAAACAGTATATGATTGTAGAAGTTTTTTTTCTTTTTCTTTTCTTTGTGTTATATCTTGACCAATAGCAATATATTTATAATTTTTTGTATTTTTATTGATTGTATATATAGTGATTTCTAAGATAGCATCTTTCTTAGATGAATCTAGGGCATCAATTTCCTGTTTTATATTAACACTTGTATTTCCTTGTGTTAATAACTCTTTTAGATATTCTTGTTCTTCATATCTCCAACAACCAATATCCCAAAATGGATAACCTATTGTTTCTTTTGCTGTATTTTTTGTGAATTCTAATCCAGAATTATTAATATCTAAAATCTTTCCATCTTTATCAATAACTGCTGCCATAAAATGAGAATCATGAAATAAACGTTTGAATTTTTCTTGATCCTCAAGTTGTTGTCTATGTAAACTTATTTCTTTTTCTTTTTCTTTTTTATAAATAAGTATTAAAATTAACACTACAAGCATACACATGACTACTATACTTATTGATATAATAAAAAATTTATAACTCTTTTCATTCCAAGAAGAAAGACTTTCTTTATAATTTAAATGAAGGCTGATAATAAAAGGATAATCTTTTGTTAAGTTATATGTACTAATAAGTTTTTTACCATTTATTTTTTCTATTCCTGTTGCCTCATCAAATTCAAAAGCATCTTTTAGTAGAGTACTTTTTTGTTTTATTTGTCCTATTTTATTATTCTGATAATTAGATAATAAAGTTTGATTATCTGTCCTTGATAATATTATCTTAAATTTATTATTTGCACTACGTTCTTTAAATCTATTTAGAATAAAATCAGTATTTAGGTTTATTATTACAGTAAATTCTCTTTTATTTATGTATGTATTTTTTAAAATAGGTATAAAAGATAAATTATAATCAGGAATATCCTTTTTTGATAATAATGTGGAACCTGAAATAAAATCTCTTCCTATCCAAGGAGTTGATACTCTTAGGATATTATTGGAAAATAATGGCTTTGGGAAAAAGTCATTATCACTTATTTCCAAGCCTATATTTAGCTTGTTTGAACTGTATATAATTTTGTTTTTGTCTAAAATATTTACAGACCTAATAATAGGAAATCTATCTAGACTATTAAAAAGCTTGTTATTTATTATATTTTCAGGTTCTTTTAAATTTATAAGTGAGCGGATGTTCTCTATAAATAATTCTACATTTTGCATATTTTGGTTTAAGTTCTCTGCTAAAAACTTACCATTTAATTTAGATATGGTTAATTGATTATTAATTGTTTCTTTTTTTAAAATTTCTGATGAAGATACTATCCCTACTATTATTACAGCAAGAATAATTAAAGATCCAAATATTATTAGATTTATATCTTTTGTAAGGATATTTCTCATATGACTAATCTTTTTTAACCATTGGTTCTAAGCCATTTCTTCTTGCAAAGTCTTCTAATCTACCATCATTTTTTATATCTTTAATAAATTTTTCGACAGCATTATAAAATTTATTATTCCCATAAGCCATAGTCCAAGCGTAAGGTGTCAAATGAAAAGTTTCTTTTGGAATTATTAATTTAGCCCAAGAAGTTTTATTAATCATTTTAACACTATATGGATAATCAGCTATAAATACATCTGCTCGTCCTGCTTGAACTTCATCTTCTCTATCTTTGAAACCTTTTATTATTACGAGTTTTGCATTTTTTATCATTTTTATCATAATAGGTTCGTGATAAGTTCCTTTTGCAACAGCAATAATTACACCTTTTTTATCTATATCATCCCAAGAGTTGATTTTTTTATTTGTTTTAGTTGTAATAGCATATATATCACTTTGAAGATGTGCTGAAGTAAACCGCATTTGTTCTCTTCTTTTTTTTGTATTTCCAATTGCAAACATTGCAATATCGCATTTATCACTTTTTATATCATTTATTAAAGTAGGAAATGAACTTTGTACATATCTAAGGTTTACATTTAAGTCTTTTGCTAATTCAACAGCTAAATCACTATCAATACCTGTTAGTTTTTGAGTTCTTCTGTCTACATAAGATATTCCATAATATTGTGGCCATATACAAACTCTTAATTCATTATTTTTTATGATTTCATCTAGTTTTGTATTATCTGCATATAAAGATAATGAAGATAAAAATGCTATTAAAGCAGGAAATATAAATGTTTTCAAAATATCCTCCAATTCATTATTTAGCATAAAAATATAGCATAATATTTATTTGATATAACTATATTGATATTTTTTATTAAATGAAAATTTTTGGCAACCATCTTTTTAAAAAATCATCACGAGAATATTTTATAGCTCCTAAATCAAACTTATATTGCATATATGCTTGACCTAAATTCCAAAATGAAAATTTTTCTTTTTGAAGTTGTAAGGCAAGTAAAACTAACTGTAGTTTTCCATAATTGTTATATTTCTTTTCTTTCGAGCTAAAACCTGTTAAAGATGTATAAGTATCATAAATTTTATAGCCAATTTCTCCAGCTATTAATTGATTGTTTTGTTTATCTATTAGTTCATAAGAGATGATTTTAAAATCATTATTATCATAAGTTTTATATAGTTCAATCATAAGCATTTTATATTCATCTACTAACCAGTTATTAGTATGATAATTTTCTAGGTTTTCAAGAACTTCTTCAAACCTTGTATTTGATGTGAATATATAATTATCTTGTTTTAGTAATTTCTTTACTTTTTTAGAAATATGAAGATTCTCAAAATCTAAAAGAGCATAGTCAAATTGCATTTCAGGTAATAAATAAAGTTTATCTTCGTAAATAGTTGTAGTTGATATAAAGCCACAACGTGCAAGATAGATATAAAACTCTTTTGAAAAATCATCAGAAAAATAATAGTTTGTGTCTTTATTTGAATAAATATCATTAAAAAGAATATCTGTATCTTTTATATTTTCTAAGGTTAAATAGTAAATTGTATTATCTGTACTCATAAAAGGATTTTATCATAGATTACGTTTCGTTTAATTATAATAAACAATAATCTTAAGGCTTTTTATTGAATACACTAATTACAAATAATCAAAGATCAAACTTTTATAATCATTTAGAGGAACTTCTTAACTCTTGTAATAGTTTTGTATTTAACGTAGCATTTATAAACTTCTCAGGTTTACAACTACTTTTGGATAGTTTTAAAAGTTTAGATGAAAAAGGTATAAAAGGTAAAATATTAACTTCTACATATTTAAATTTTACAGAAGTAAAAGCCTTGGAAAAGATAAAAGAGTTTAAAAATATTGAGCTAAAAATATATGATAGTTCCCAAACAAATATAGGATTTCATAGTAAAGCTTATATCTTTGAATTTGATGAAAAGTATGAAGTATTACTTGGATCTTCAAATATAACAGCAAGTGCTTTTAAAACAAATATAGAATGGAATATAAAAACATTATGTAAAAAAGATGATTTGTTTTTAAATGAAATAATAAATGAGTTTAGTATCTTATGGGAAAACTCAATAGATGTAAATAAAGAATTTTTAATAGGGTATGATGAGTTTAAAAAAAGTTTAGAATCAAAAGGATTTACAAAAACTTTTAGATTAAAAACAGAAAAACTAAAATCAAACTATATGCAAATACAAGCACTCAAACGACTTAAAAACTTAAGAGAAAAAGGTGAAAATAAAGCCTTGGTAATTGCCGCAACTGGTTCAGGAAAAACATATCTTAGTGTTTTTGATGTAAAACAAATGAGACCAAATAAATTACTCTTTTTAGTTCATAGAGAAAATATATTAATAAAAGCAAAACAAAGTTTTGAAAGTATAATTGATGATAAATTTTTATGTGGTTTATATACAGGAAACAAAAAAGAGTTAGATAAAAACTATCTATTTTCAACAATCCAAACAATGAGTTTAAACTATAAGAACTTTTCTAAAGATGAGTTTGATTATATTATAGTAGATGAAGTACATCATATTGTATCAAACACGTATATGAAAGTCGTAAATCATTTTACTCCTAAGTTTCTTTTAGGACTTACTGCAACTTCAAATAGAATGGATGGAAATAGTATATATAAAGTATTTGATGAAAATATAGCTTGTGATATTACACTTGATGATGCATTAGAAAATAATTTGGTTACTCCTTTTCATTATTATGGAATTACAGATATTAATACTTTAGATTACAATAGTGTTGATATCTCAAAAATAGATGAATTAACAAGAATTTTAAAAGTAAATAAAAGAGTTGAATATATAATAGAAAAAATGAAGTTTTATTCTCATAGTGGAAGTAAAAGAAAAGTTTTAGCTTTTTGTGTATCAAAAGAGCATTGTATTTATATGAGTGAAGAGTTTAATAAAAGAGGAATAAACTCAACTTTCCTTGTAAGTAATAATACAATTGCCCAAAGAGAAGAAGCAATAAAAAATCTAGAAGATGATGCGAATTGCTTAGAAGTAATATTTACAGTTGATATTTTTAATGAAGGAATAGATATACCATCAATAAATACAGTTTTGATGCTTCGACCTACTTACTCACCAATTATCTTTATTCAACAGTTAGGTCGAGGATTACGTAAATATAAGAATAAAGATTTTTTAACAGTTTTAGATTTTATTGGTAACCACCAAAAGGCATATTTAATAGCTCTTGCACTTGTAGGAAATAAAGCAATTGATAAAGAAAGTATTAAAATATCTGTAGAAAACAACTTTGCTAATATGCAAAATGTATTTATCAAAATGGATGAAATATCCAAACAAAGAATATTAGAACAAATAGATGCAAAAAACTTTAATCATTTAAAATATTTAAAAGAGCAATATTATAGATTTAAAGATATTTTAAATAATAGAAAACCTAAGTTAGTTGATTACTTACATTATGAACAGACAATCTCTCCTCTAAGCTTTATAAGTGATTCTAAATCATATATTGAGTTTATATCTAAAGTTGAGGATGATAAGCAGATAAAAGAAATTTGTAATGATGAGGTATTTATAAAAGCTATTAGGTTTATTGATTATTTACTCCCAATAAAAAGAGCTTATGAGTTTGTGATTTTAAAGTATTTAATTAATAATGAAAGTATAGATGAAAAAATAGCTTTTAAAATCCTAAATAAATATTTAGACAAAATAAATACAGACACTATTATTCATAGTTTCAATTTTCTAAACCAAAACTACTTTGATAAGGGACAAGTTTTAAGATATATAAAATTAGTAAATTATGAAGATTCAAAACTAGTAAAAACAAAAGAGTTTAAAGCACTTTTATTAAATAAAAAATATAAAGAAATATTTATAGATAGTTTGGATTATGGAATTATGCACTATGAAAAAGAGTTTGGAGTAAAAGATTATGGCTTACCATTTTTAAAACTATATACAAAATACAATATGCTAAATATCGCACAACTTTGTAACTTTAATAAAATACATTCATCTTTTAGAGGAAGTGGATTTTTAAAATATCAAGATGATTTCTTTTTATTTATAAATCTAGAAAAAGAAAAATTCTCAAAATCTTCTACTTATGATAATGCCTTTTTATCAAAAGACACATTTACTTATCAAAGCAAACCAAGCACTTCTCAAACAAGTGTTGATGGAAATAAATTAATCAATAATAAAAAACTAAATGTAAAACTACATATATTTGTACGAAAATTTGCACAAGTAGATAAAAAAACTCAAGGATTTATTTATCTAGGATTAGCAAATACTATTGAGTACAAAGGAAATAAACCAATCTCAACTATTCTCAAACTAGAAATTCCTCTAGGTGATAAACTCTTTGAAGAGTTTACGAAAATAGTTCTTTAGAGTTTTTCTTAAAGAAAAACTCCATTTACAAAATAAAATCTAATTACATAAAAAGTACAAATAAATACAAATAATGTATTAAAAATAAGTGAATATTTCAAGGTATAATCAAGTGATTTATTTACAAAAAGTTTAAGTGCTGAGTATGCAAAAGCATAAAATACTCCTAAAAATAAAGAACCCCAAATAAAGTAACCTATATAAAAATACTCATGTTGCAGCATACAAAATGGGCATTTATGTGTTGGTAATTCATAGATATATGTTCCAAAAAAGTAGGTAACTGCATAATAAGAGATGTAAAGGAATAAAATATTTACAAGTATATTTAGGTATGGATTTTTTTGAATGTTAACAAATATACTAAGAAAATATAATAAGTAAAAAATCACTAAAAGCATTGGAATATTTAAGTTAAATGGTATTTGTCCACCTGTTGAACTTGCTCCAAAAATTACTGAACAACAAAGAACTGGTTCTTGTGTTGAGATATTTGTTAAGTATAAAATATCAAGAGTAGTTTCTATTACTATAAGTGCAAATATAAAAATAAAAAACCAAAACTTTTTCTTTGTATATGGATATGTTTTCTCTTTTAAATCAAGTGTATTTAAAATCATCCAAATACCAATAAAAAACAATAGAACAACTTTAAAACCTAAAAGAGGTTGACCATATTCATTTGCTCCAATAACACCAGCTGCACACATCGCACCAGGGACTATATTGGATAGTATATCAATACTATAAGCAAAATAAGGAAGTAGGAATATTTTGATTATCATTGTAAATGTTATAATTAATATTACTAAATATGAACGTTTTTCAAGTTTATATTGTGTTTGTGTAGTTTTTGAATAATCCCAGTTTTTAATAATTGAGATTGAATAAAAAAAAGAGATAGTAAGTAAAACTAAAAGTGTTATTTGTGTAAATAAAAATACTATGATTTCATTTGATAAAAGTACGCTATTCAAGTATCTCTCCATTTTTTATATTTATAATATCATTTACAAAATCAAGATTATCAAAAATAGGATCGTGTGTTGCTATGATAATTGTTTTTTTTAGTGCTTTTAATTTTCTCATTACTTCAATAAATTTTAATGAGTTATTAGTATCTAAATTTGCAGTTGGTTCATCACAAAGTATAATATCAGGATTATTTACTAAAGCTCTTGCAATGGCAACTCTTTGTTTTTCTCCACCTGAAAGGTTAGAAACTGTTTCATTTTTTTTATGTTCTATATTTGCAAGATTTAAAGTTATTTTTACTTTTTCATTTATTTGTTTTTGTGTAAATCCTATAGGTATTAATGGAATTGAAACATTCTCAGAGACATCTAATTCATTAAAAAGATTATATGACTGGAAAATAAATCCTAGGTTTTTAGCTCTATATAAAGATGCGTGCAAATCAGGTAATTTTGCAATACTATCATCATCTACAATTATATCACCGCTAGAAGGCTTAGAAAGTGTTCCTAAAATTGAAAGTAGGGTAGATTTTCCAGATCCACTTACACCTTTTAATATCACGCAAGATGAAGTTTGTATTTGTATATTTATGTTTTTTAATGCGTGAAACTCTTTTTTTGTATTTTGATTAAATACTTTATTTAACTTATTGACTTTTATCATTTCATACTCTCATGTGCATCTATAACTGCAATTTTCCAAACAGGAATTAAAACTGCACTTATAAAAGGAATTATAAAAAATATAAATAGTGTTACAATACTTGAAAAACTAATATTTGGTATAAATGAAACATTGTTTTCCAAGTTATGAAATCCTAAAAAAATATTACTTAAAAGTGGTGCATCTAAAATAAATACAAAAATATAAGCAAAAATAATTCCAATTAAAAAAGCTAAAAATGCAACTATAAAAGTTTCAAAAATTTTTAGTTTTATAATATCTTTTATACTCCACCCAACAGCTTTTAAAATTCCAATTTCTTTTTTGTCAGATGAAGAAATCATTGTATATCTTTGGTATAAAATTAATACAAAAGTTATCATAACAATGATAAATAAAATTAAAAATAATCCACCTTTATAATTATATAAGTTTTCATAGGCTTTTTTAATATCTTCTTTTTGGATAACTCTAATGTCTAAATGCTTTAAAATCAATTCAACTTTTACATTTGGTCTTTCTAATTCATTTGGGACATTTAATATAATATCACTTGATTCATCTTCATTTATATTTAATATCTCTTTTGCAAGTGAAATATCCATTATAATCAAATCATTTGCAATTAAATTACTAGCTTTTGGAAGGTCTTTAAAAATGGATACTTTTTTTAATTCTCTATTAGATAATTTAAAAGAATAATCATTAGAATAATAAAATTTATCAAATTGTTTTTTAACGCCATTTCCTATAATCATAGAATCTTTTTCAAGGAAAACAGAAATATTCAATTTTGATAATAGTTTTTTAATATTTTTATTTATATTTTCTTCAAATAAATCAACTCCAACGATTGTAAAGTATTTTTTTGAAGGTTGGAAATAATATTGTCCATAAACTCTTTGTTGAACATTTTTCACTCCATTGATTTGTGAGAAATCTTCTATCCAAGAATTAGGAATATTTATGATTCTTCCTTGATTCATTTTTTGTACTACAAAATCACTTTGTGCATCTAGTGTTGAGAATAACTCTTTTTGTATTGATGAAGACATAAATAATACTGAAGAAATTAAAAATACAATAAGTACAGAGATTAGGGAAATAGCGATATGCTTTGATTTATGTTTATATATCAAAAGAAATAAGAAATTAAAAAAAGTACTATTTTTCATATATAAAATCCAGATAATTTATTTTTTGTTGTTCGGGGTAAAATGTATAAGAATAATCTTTATAGAATCTAATTCTAGGTTCGTAAATTGTATTTGAAGTTACTAGTCCTGGAAGAGTTGTTATTGAAGAAATACTTTTTGTAAGTTCATAATTAGTATTATTTATTTTTGAATGAATAAAAATAAAATAAATAAATATAGAAAATAAAATAGTAATTATTAAAATAAAATTCTTTGATAAAGTAGTAATAAAAAACTCCTATAATTTGTTGGATATTCTATCTTTTATTAATTAAATAAGTGTTAAATATTAATAATAAAAACTTATGATTTTTTTCCATATTCTATGTTTTTACCATTTTTATCTTGTAAAGGATATTTAATTGCATTTAAAATCATTTTTTCATTTATAGCCTCTTCTAAATCTATATCTAATTTCATACATATTCGTATTAAATATATTGCAACATCGGCAATTTCTTGTTTTGCATGTTCATGATTTTCTTTTGATAAATTAGCAGATTGTTCTAAACTTAACCATTGAAATATTTCAAGTAATTCAGATGCTTCAACGCTTAATGCCATACTTAAGTTTTTAGGATTATGAAATTCTTCCCAATTTCTTTGTGTTGAAAACTCTTGTATTGATTCTTTAATTTTTTCTATATTCATAAATGTTCCTTTTCTGTGCATGAATAATTATTATATAGTAATTATTCAGGCTCTTATAAGAGATATATAATAAAAAGTATATAATTATAATAATAACAAAGGAGAGCTTTAATGCCAAATAGACAACAAATTGACGAATTGAAAAAAATATTAGTTCTAAGAAAAGAAACAATCTTAAAAAATATAAATGGAAGCAGAGATAATATTGATCAATTAAAAGCTCAAGAAGCAAAAGATGAATTAGATCATGCAGAATTATTAAGTAATTCTTTTAAAGAAGGAATGATTGCAAACCATCAGTTAGATGAATTAAAACAAATTGAAGAAGCAATTAAAAAAATTGATGATGGTTCATATGGTACTTGTAGTATGTGTGGAGTTACTATTCCTATTGGAAGATTAAAAGCAAAACCATTTGCAAAGTTTTGTACTGAGTGTAGAGAAGTTTATGAGAATGAACAAACAAAAAAGAATTCATAAGTGATTAAAAGATTTTATTCTTCTTCAAATAAAGTATTGAACTTCAAATTTGTTCAAAATGATCAAGATTTTATAGTTACTGAACTTCCAATTAGATTTTCAGGTCATGGAAATTTCATTATTTTCAAAGTTGAAAAATCTAATATGGATACATGGGAACTTATTGATAGACTTTGTGATTATCTAGGAATATATTCTAATGAGATTGGTTATGCTGGATTAAAAGATAAAAGGGCAACAACAACCCAATATCTTTCAATTCCAAAGAAATACTCAAAAGAGATGAAAGCTTTTAGAAGTTCAAAAATAAAAATTTTAGATTCAACTTTACATAATCAAAAATTAAATATTGGTGATTTAGAAGGGAATAGATTTAAAATTAATCTTCACGATGTTGAAATTGAAGAGCTAAATCAAATTCAAAAAATCATAAAAAAAATATCAAAAAAAGGTATGCCAAATTATTTTGGTTACCAACGTTTTGGTAAAGAAGTAGAAGAAAACTTTCAAAAAGCAAAAGATGTAGTTTATGGTGATGTTATTATCAAAGATAAAAAGTTATCTAAGATGTTAATCTCAGCTTATCAAAGTAGTTTTTTTAATGAGTGGTTAGTAAATAGATTAAAATTTAATGAAGAAGATTTTAAACTATTTGAGGGCGATATTTTCAATGAATTTAAAAGAGACAAACTTTTTACTGCAAAAAGTATTACTGATCAGATTTTAAAAGATTTTCAAAATCAAAAAATATTACCAACTGGACTTTTACCAGGTCGTAAAGTATTCAGAGCTATGAGTGAAGCTAGAGTTATTGAAGAAAAGTATGATGATATGTATATTCAAGAAAAAGGCTATAGAAGAGATGCAATCGTTTTCCCTAAAGATATTACTTGTAAGTATAATAGTGGCGAGAAAATGTGTACGTTAGAGTTTTCATTGCCTAAGGGTTCTTACGCAACAGTATTAATTGAAAATATAGCAAATAGGAATTTACATTAAGTAAAACTATTAGGGAATTCCCTAATAGTTGTTTATGGAAGTGTTATTTTTCTACTTTCAGTATAAACTTTATTATTAATAACAATTAATCTTTCTTCATTATCAAAATCAAAATGATAAATTTTATCATTTGTAAAATCATTATCTATATTTATTATAAAATTTTGTGACTCTATTGCATAAAGTGAGTCAGTATATGTAAGTGCATAGATTTTTGAGTATTTATATTTCTTACTTGCAATTTCCTCTAATGCTAAATTTAATTTAATTATTCTACCATCAATTGTAGCTAAATAAATGCTTTCACCATTATTAATAATATCTCTTATCTCATAATCTTTTGAGACGATATTTTTTGTAGAAATAGTTACAACTTTATTTGCAGTTGCAGCAATTAAAGTTTGTTTATCTTGAACTACTTTAAGAAATATAATATTATTAAATTCACTATCTAAATCAACAGATATATTTTTTACTGATTCATTTGTTTTAGTAGAAACAATAAGAACTTTTCCATTTAATGTTGGGAAAAGTAATAAGTTACCCATAAAGTGTGGATTTGCAATTCTAGTATCATTTGCTAAAGATATTGACATATATTCTTTAAAAAGAGTTTTTTTTGTGTCTATGTCTAATAATTCAATAGAGTTATTAGAATAAATTAATGCTAGCTTATTATCTTTTAATGATGCTGCAACTACAACATTTCCTATATCTAATTCTTCATTTCCTATTAATAATTTGTCTTTGTAATTTGTAGCAAGTACTTTTCCTGTATTACTAACATTTAAAAACTGAAAATCTTTAGGAAGTTTAAATTTAGATACACCATCTCTTGTTACAATAGTACCATCTTCTAATGTTGCACCTTCTCTATTCATAGATTTAATAGATGAGGGTAATGAAGATTCTTCTACTTTTAAAGTATCGCTTACATTCTCTGGTTCAAAATATTTTTTACTTTCACATGCTGTTAATAAAAATAATATAGCTATTGAAATAAAAAGTTGTTTCATAATCTTTCCTTATTTAGTAAGTAAATGATGTTGTAATAAATTTGATAATTCAGATGCTTTAGATGATTTCTGAATTAAATTAAGTGCAATTTTTGCTTCTTTATATTTTCCTTCATTAACTAAAATCAAGGCTTTATTAAATATTGCAAATTCTTTTAATAAAAAATCATTTTGCATTGATAAATCATTTAATTTACTCACATCACTATTTGTTAATGCTTTTTGATATTGTGTTAATTCCTTTAAATAAGGAATTTCTGTTTCTGGGTATTTCCCATCTTTTTTCGCTTGTAAATACAAAGCTACTTCATAAAGTTTTTTATTTGATTCTTTTAAAGTATTAAGAGCATCTTTATCATCTGGATTAGAAACTACTTTATCAAACGCTATATTAGCGGTAATTGTATTTTTCTTTTCTATATAACTATTTATACCAAATGCAATAACTGCAACAACTAAAATTACAAGAAGTCCTATTATTAAAGATTTGAATTTCTTATAAAGTCTTTCAACTTTAACAAAACCTTCTAAGAATTTTTCTTCACTGTTTAATTCATTTTTAACGAAATCAACATTTTCTTTCATACTCATTTTTATAAACCTTTTTTAAAACTAATTGGTATAGTACAAAACTTTTAATAAAACCTTACTTTTATAAACTTTTTTGTATAATTTATCTTTATAAATTTTAAAGGTTATATACATATGAAGAAATTATTATTAGCTTCATCTATTGCATTATTATTAACTCAATCAATTTTTGCACAAGAAGAAGCTCCTGAAAAAACAAGATTTGAATCACTATCGAAATTAACAAAAGTAATTGGCACTGTTGAAAAGTATTATGTTGACGATATTAAATTAGAAGAAATTGTCAATAAATCATTAAAAGGTCTTATGCAAGAACTTGATGCTCACTCTACTTTTCTAGATGAAAAGTCTTCAAAAGAGATGAGTATCCAAACGAAAGGTGAGTTTGGCGGTTTGGGTATTACTGTTGGTTTAAGAGATGGTGCTCTAACTGTAATTTCACCTATTGATGATACTCCAGCTTTTAAAGCAGGAGTAAAATCATCTGATATCATTTTAAAAATTAATGATAAATCAACATTAAATATGACATTAGATGAAGCTGTCTCAATTATGAGAGGAAAACCAAACACTGATATTTTATTAACAGTTGTTAGAAAAGGTGAAAATAAACCTGTTAAAATAAATATTACAAGAGATATTATTAAAATACAATCTGTTTTTGCAAAGACTTTTGAAGATGAAGATTATTTATATCTAAGAGTTACAAGTTTTGATAGAAAAGTTGTAGATGGTTTAGAAAAAGCTATTAAAAAAAATCCAAATGTAAAAGGTTTAGTTCTTGATTTAAGAAATAATCCAGGAGGATTGCTTTCTCAAGCAATCGGAGTTGTTGATCTTTTTGTTGATAAAGGTGTAATTGTCTCTCAAAAAGGAAGAAATGCAGAAGATGAAGAGAAATTTGAAGCATCTGTATCAAATACTATTTCAAGATTACCAATGGTAGTTCTTGTAAATGGTGGTTCTGCATCGGCTTCTGAGATTGTTTCAGGGGCACTACAAGATCATAAAAGAGCAATATTAATTGGTGAGAAAACTTTTGGAAAAGGTTCTGTTCAAGCAATTTTACCTATTACAGAAGATAGAAAAGAAAGTATTAAACTTACAATTGCAAAATATTACTTACCAAGTGGTAGAACAATTCAAGCCAAGGGTGTTACACCTGATATTATTGCTTTTGCTGGTAAAGCAACTCAAGGTGAAGACTCGGAATTTAAAATAAAAGAAGCAGACTTAAAAAAACATTTAGAAGTTGAACTTGAAAAAGTTGATACAAAAGTTAAAAAAGATGAAGAAAAGAAAACAAAAAGTAAGAAAGTTATTTCAAAAGAAGATGTATTAAATGATAACCAATTAAACACTTCAGTTGGAATTTTAAAATCATTAATTATTATCAATAATGTTAAATAAAGGATAGGAAGAGTAAATGAAAATAAGTGATATTATAGCACTTGGTCTTTGGCCTGAATCAAAGAAAACAACATCGCAAAAAGGTATTAAAGAATTAGAAGAGTTGGGTTATAACCTATTTTATATTGGTAAAAATGCAGATCTTTATACTTGTCCGGGTAACGATCCAAAAGTATTATTAGTAAGAAGTGATAGATGTTCAGTTTTTGATATTCCATTAAACCTTGAAATTGAAGGTAAGGGTGTTTCACAAACTGCAATTTCAAATAGTGGTGCTGCATTTGCTAGAAAATCAGGAATAAGAACAGCTATTTTAGCTGAGAAAATGGATGAATCTTTAAATATAGCTCCAAGATGTCAGCTTATGGAATTATGTAAACCCTTAGAAGCTAAAATTGATGGAGAATTAGTTCAATTTGAACTTATTTTTAGAAATTATTTAACAGGTTCACTTTTTGAAGCATGTCAAAATGGAAAAGATCCTTATGGATTAGATTTAGGAAAAGATTTAGAACAATGGCATAAATTTGAAACACCTATTTTTACTCCTACAACAAAAGGTACAAAAGATGTTCCTTTAAATACTGCAAAAGTAAGAGAAGTTTTCCCTGAAATAGTTTCAAGTTTAGAAAAATTATTTAAAGAATTTACACAATTTGCATTAGATAATAATATTGTTATTGTTGATACAAAATTTGAAGTTTTCGTAAATGCTTCTGGAGAATGGGTATTAGGTGATGAAGTTTTAACACCAGAAAGTTCAAGATTTATTTCAAAAGAAAATTTTGATAATGGAAACTATATTTCAATGGATAAACAAATTCTTAGAAATTTTGGTAAAGAAGATAATTGGAAAGAAAAAGCAAAAACTTTAAAACCTGGTCAAAAACTAGATGTAATAGTTCCAGATTCTATTAAAAACACGATTTTAGAGGGTTATAGTAGAATACATGAAAGTTTAAGTAAATAATAATAAACCAATATAAGACATTTTTAGATATAATCGCAAAAATATAAAAAAAAGGTAACAAATGAAAGCAATTGTAAACATAGCATTAAAACAAGGTGTACTTGATGATCAAGGTAAAGCAACTCATCATGCTTTAGATACTTTGGGATTTAAGCAAATAGTAAATGATGTAAGAATTGGTAAACAAATTATTATTAATCTTAACTCTTCTAATGAAACTGATGCTAAAGCAGAAGTTGCAAAAATGTGTGAAAAGCTTCTTGCAAATACTGTTATTGAAGATTACGATATCGAAATAGTAGGTTAATATGAAAGTTTCAGTATTACAATTTCCAGGAACAAATTGTGAGTATGATACACAATATGCTTTTGAAAAATTAGGTGCACAAGTTGAAATTGTTTGGCATAAAGAAAAAAATATTCCAGAAGATACTGATTTATTAGTAATCCCTGGAGGATTTTCATATGGTGATTATTTAAGATCTGGAGCAATTGCTAGATTTGCAAATATTATGGATTCTGTTCAAGCTTATGCTGCTAAAGGTGGTAAAATTTTAGGAATTTGTAATGGTTTCCAAATTCTTTTAGAAGCAGGATTGTTACCTGGTGCTATGAAAAGAAACGATTCTTTACATTTTATTTCAAAATTCCAAAACTTAAAAGTTATAAATAATGATAATTCATTTCTTTGCCTTTTAAAATCAGATGAAGTGGTTGATATTCCAGTTGCTCATCATGATGGTAACTACTTTATTGATGAAGATGGATTACAAGAGTTAGAGAATAATAATCAAATTTTATTAAAATATTGTAATGAAGATGGATCAACATTAAATATTAATGGTTCGGTTTCAAATATTGCTGGTATTTGTAATAAAGAAAAAAATATATTTGGTTTAATGCCTCATCCAGAACGTGCAATGGAAGAATTGCTTGGTTGTGATGATGGAGTAAGAATGCTTAAGGGTTTTTTACAATAAAAGTATAGATAAGTCTATACTTTTATTAGTTAAAAGCTAAATATGAAAAAAATACTATTTCTAATAATTTTAGTAAATACTTTATTATCAATAAATTTATTTGCTGCAAAAAATCTTTATGTTTCCTATCAGCAAGTTCCAAAGCAAGTTTATAAAAATCAAAGATTTGAAGTTAATATTAAAGCTTTAATTACTACAAAGAATTTTGATTATATTACAACATCTTTTTTAAATTCTAAAAATATAAAAGTTCTTAATCCTAAGGCTAAATGGAAAAATACTTTTGATGCTAATTATGAAGTAAAATATTTTTTTAAAGCTAATAAAGGTAATTTTACTTTACCAGATTTTTCTATTAAACTTGTAAAAAATGGCGATATAATAGAAACTTCAAATTTATCTTCAGCACATATATCTTACTCTGATATTGCAAGAGGTAATGAAAGATTTTCTAATATAATTGCAAAAGATTTTAAGTTAAAAGCTTATAAAACAAAACAATATAATAATAAAGAATCTTTAACAATAATTGATATTGATGCGATTGATTCGAATTTAGAAGACTTTTATCTTCATGGTATAAAAGAACAAGGTACTTCAAAATTAGATAATAATTATCCTAAACAGAATTTAATTTATTATCTTGTTTTACCTGTACACAAAAAGAAGGTTGAATTTGATTATTATAATACTACAACAAAAAATTTTATTACAATTACTGTTCCTTTAATTTTACAAAATGAATTGGTTAGTACTCAAACTGATTTAAACCCTAATGATTCAAGTTTTGAAAAATATAAAAAAATAGCTTTAGTAATTTTATTAATTGTTTTTATAATAATATATATAATAAAGAGAAATAAGATATATCTGATTATTTCAATAATTTTATTAATTATTTCAATAATTTATTTAATGCCCAATAAAACAGGAATTGTTAAAAAAGATTCATATATTTATATATTACCTACAGATAAATCTACAATATTTTTTCAAATAAAGAATGAAGAAAAAGTTGAAATTTTAAATAAAAAAAGAGAATTTATTAAAGTAATGGGAATTAAAAATAAGTTTATTGGTTGGATAAAGGAAGAAAATCTTGGCAAGAATTAGGGGAATAATACTTTTAATACAATTTACAATAACTGTTGCAATTACAGTTTTATCAATGTATATATTTAGAAATCATACTCATAAAGTTATAAAACTTTGGATGAAAATCCAAATAAGATTATTAGGTATTAAAATCGAATCTGTAGGCAAACTAGATGAGACATGTGATTTAGTATTAATGAATCATCAATCTTTACTTGATATTATTGTAATGGAATATGTACATAATAGAGATTTAGCATGGGTTGCTAAAAAAGAGATTGCAGATTTATTCTTTTTTGGACATATAATAAAAGCACCAAGAATGATATCTATTGACCGAGAGAATAAAGCAGGAATAATGCATTTATTTAAAGAAGTAAAAGATAGATTAGATAAAGGACGACCAATTGCTATGTTCCCTGAAGGAACTAGATCTGATGGAACAAAAATGCTTAAATTTAAAGCAGGTGCAAAAATGGTTGGAAATAAATATAAATTGAGAGTTCAGCCTGTAATTATGTTAAATACAAGAAATATAGTAGATTCTAAAAAATTAACAGCTACACCAGGAACTGTTAAGATTATATATTTAGATCCTATTCAAGCTGATAAATCAACTACATGGTTTGAAGATACTGAAATAAAAATGAAAGAAGTATTTAACAAAGAGATTAAAAATTATGCCAATTAGTTGGCAAACTATTTTAGCAATTGGAGCTGGAGGTTTTCTTGGTGCAATTATTAGAGCTTATAGTGTTCATTTCTCTAATAAATATATTCCTTTAGATATTCCAGTTGGAGTATTAATTGTAAATATAATTGGTTCTTTTATTATAGGAATTCTTTTTGCGTATTTTGCTCATATTACAGTAAGTGAGTCGTTAAAAGCATTTCTAACTACAGGCTTTTTAGGAGCACTTACTACTTATTCTACTTTTGCTATTGAGTCTTATTTACTTTTTGGAACATCAATATATCTTGCAATTACAAATATACTTTTAAATGTATTTGGAACTATAATATCAGCAGGTATGGGCTACAAATTAATTCATTTCCTTTTACGATAAATCACAAAAAATTTTTAAGCATTAAAAAGTTATAATAAGCCTAAAATTAACATAAGGATTTTTCATGGGTATGCCAGGCGGAATGGAATGGATATTAATTGCTTTAGTAGTATTACTACTATTTGGAGGTAAGAAAATACCTGAGTTAGCTAAAGGTCTTGGTTCTGGAATTAAAAACTTTAAAAAAGCTGTAAAAGATGATG
Organism: Poseidonibacter antarcticus; assembly: GCF_003667345.1. Classification (NCBI taxonomy): domain Bacteria; kingdom Pseudomonadati; phylum Campylobacterota; class Epsilonproteobacteria; order Campylobacterales; family Arcobacteraceae; genus Poseidonibacter; species Poseidonibacter antarcticus. Next base: position 37,936 of record NZ_RCWF01000013.1, on the reverse strand, counting down.
AAGAAAATGACATTGCTGAAAACAAAAATGATGAAATCGAAAAAAAAGCTGATGCTAAAGTAGAAGACAAAAACGAAACTAAAGTATAAGAGTAAATATTGCAAAATTTAGTAAAAGAATACATTGAAAATATATTAGAAACTAACGTTGTTCTTGAAAAACCGAAGGATGTCTCTTTTGGACATTATGCAACACCTGTTGCATTCTCTTTAGCAAAAGAATTAAGAAAATCTCCGATGATTATCGCAGATGAATTGGCTTTAAAATTTGAAAATTCAGAAATGTTTGAAAAAGTTGAAGCTGTAAAAGGATTTATAAACTTTAAACTATCAGCAGCATTTTTACAAAAGCTTGTTGATGAATCTCTTTTAAATGAAAATACATTTGCAAAAGAGACAAATAAAAATGAAAAAATTCTTTTAGAATACGTTTCAGCAAATCCTACTGGTCCTTTACATATAGGTCATGCAAGAGGTGCTATTCAAGGTGATACTATTGCACGAGTTGGAAGACATTTAGGTTTTGATATTACAACTGAGTATTATGTAAATGATGCAGGTGCTCAAATGGATATGCTAGGACTTTCAATTTCCTTAGCTGCTAGAGAATTTATTTTGAATGAAGATGTTGAATATCCTGAAACTTATTATAGAGGTGATTATCTAGTTGATATTGCCAAAAAAGTTATAGATAAATTTGGAGTTGAAGTATTAAAAGATGAATCTAAATACAAAGAAATCGCATTTTTTGCAAAAGATTTAGTTTTAGAAATTATTGTAAGTGATTTAAAAGATTTAGGTATTGAGTTTGATACTTTTGTATCTGAAAAATCTCTTTACTCTGCTTGGGATGAAACTAAAAAAGTATTAGAAGATAATGATTCTTTATATACAAAAGATGATAAAGTTTGGATTCGTTCAACAAATGTTGGAGATGATGTAGATAGAGTAGTTGTAAGAGATAATGGAATACCTACATATCTTGCAGGTGATATTATTTATCATAAAAATAAATACGATAGAGGTTTTGACAAATATATAAATATTTGGGGAGCTGATCATCACGGTTATATAAAAAGAGTAAAAGCAGCAATTGAGTTTTTAGGAAATGATTCTTCTAAGCTTGAAGTACTTTTATCTCAAATGGTTTCACTTTTAAAAGGTGGAGAACCATATAAAATGAGTAAACGAGCTGGAAATGTTATCTTAATGTCTGATATTACAAATGAAATTGGTTCAGATGCCCTAAGATTTGTATTTTTAACTAAAAAAAGTGATACACATTTAGAGTTTGATTTAGATAGATTAACTAATCAAGATTCTTCAAACCCAATTTTTTATATTAATTATGCACATGCAAGAATTAATCAAGTATTTAAAAAAGCCCAATTAACTTTTGATGATATCAAAAATGAGAGTTTTGAAAATCTAAATCAAGATGGTTTAAATTTGATTTATGAATCTTTATTATTGAATTCTGTATTAAACGAAGCATTTGAAAAAAGAGAAATGCAAAAAATTACTGAATATTTAACTTCATTAGCAGGTTCTGTTCATAAGTTCTATAATGATCATAAAGTAGTAGGTAGTAATGAACAAAATATGTATTTAAAAGCTTTAAGTATGGCAGCTTTAAGTATTAGAGTAGGTTTAGATTTATTAGGAATAAAAGCTAAGGAGAAAATGTAATGAAATGGTTTATAATTATTTTAATAATAGCTGTTGGTATCGCAATTTTTACTGGAAATATGGGTGGAGCTAGAGATGCTACAAGTAATTATAATAAAATTTTAAGACCTGCACAGTAATTAAAAAGAGAAATTATTCTCTCTTTTTAATATACTTCTTTATTGTCTAATTTACTTAAGAAATCTTCTAAAGTATATTTAGCTCTATATTCTTCACTCATTAAGTGAATAAACATATCACCTAAATCTATTACAGTCCAATTTTCATCTTCATTTACTCTTAAGAATTCTTCACCTAATGGTTTTAGTTCTTCTTTTAAGTAGTTTAATAATGCAAATCCATGTTTTGAGTTTAATGTAGTTGCAATTACAACATAATCAACAATATAATCTTTTGATGTTAAATCAATTACATCAATATTTTCAGCTTTTTTTTCATCTAAAAGCGTTTTAATAGTTTCTAATCTATTCAAGAATTAACCTTTTTTGTTTCTTTGAAGTTTTATTATATCTTCTTTTATTTGTATAGGGATAAAGTTTAAATCAATTTTATTTCTTAGTTTTGTAGAACTAATATTAATATTGATTTTTAAGTTTTTAAACTTAGCAAATTCACTATCAATAAAACCTTCTCTTGAGACAACTACAAAATCAACTAAAGTTTTAAGTTCATTAATTTTATACCATTTATTTAAATTTTTTACATTATCCGCACCAATAATCAAATAAATTTTTGATGGATTATATAAATTTTTTAGATACTTGATAGTCTCAATTGAATAAACAGCTCTATTTTGTTTTATTTCATAATCACAAACTTCTACCTTTTGATTATTGAAAAAAACTTTTTTTAATAATTGTTCTCTTATTTTTGGTTTAAAGTGAAAGCTATTTTTAAAAGGGTTTAAATATGTAGGTACTACAAATAATTTATCAATATCAAGTTCTTTTACTGCTTCATTTACTATTGCTTCATGAGCTATGTGAACAGGGTCAAAACTACCACCAAATACTGCAAGTTGCACCTAATTTATACCTTTACTATATACTTAAATAATATTATAGCAATTTTTGGATAAAATATCTACCAATAAAGATTTATACAAAGGGAAATTATGGCTGTTAAAGTTGCAATTAACGGATTAGGAAGAATTGGAAGATGTGTAGCAAAAATTGTTGCTTCAAGAAATGATGTTGAATTAGTGGCTGTAAATGCTAGTGGTAGTGAAGAAATGATTCAATATAATCTAAGATATGATACTGTTCATGGAAATAAACAAGATATAAAAGTTGAAAATGGGTTTATTACTATTGGAACAGATAAAGCAAAATTATTAAGCGAACGTGATCCATCAAAATTGGATTTTGCAACATATGGTGCTGATGTTGTTTTAGAATGTACGGGTGCATTTTTAACGCAAGAAGCGTGTCAAGCATATGTAGATAATGGAGTTAAGAAAGTAGTTATGTCTGCTCCTGCAAAAGATGATACTCCAACTTTTGTAATGGGTGTAAATGAGAAAACTTATAAAGGTCAAGCTATTGTTTCAAATGCTTCTTGTACGACAAATGGTTTAGCACCAGTTGCGAAAGTACTTGATGATACATATGGAATTGAAAAAGGTTTAATGACTACTATACATTCATATACAAGCTCTCAACCTATCTTAGATGCAAAAGATAAAAAAGATCCAAGAAAAGGAAGAGCAGGGGCTACAAATTTAATTCCAGCATCAACAGGTGCTGCTAAAGCCATTGGTAAAGTTATGCCTCACTTAAATGGTAAATTAAATGGTCAAGCAATTAGAGTTCCAACTCCAAATGTTTCATTAGTGGATTTAACAGTTACGCTTAAAAAAGATACAAGTCTTGAAGAAATTCAAGCAGCATTTTCAAATGCTTCAACAGGAAATTTAAAAGGAATTTTAGGTGTTGATACAGAAGGAAGAGTAAGTTCTGATTTTAATGGAGAAATATTATCATCAGTTGTTCCTTTAGATACAATTCAGCTTATTGAAAATAATATGGTAAAAGTTCTTTCATGGTACGACAACGAATGGGGATACTCAACAAGACTTGTAGACATGGGTGTTCACGTAACAAGAAATTAATTTTAATAAAGGCAAATATAAATGAAATTACAAGAACTTAAAAATATTGATATAGCAAGTAAAAGAGTATTTATTAGATGTGACTTTAATGTACCCATGGATGCTGATAACAATATTACAGATGATAGAAGAATTAGATCAGCATTGAGTACAATTAGATATTGTATAGATAATGATTGTTCAATTATTTTAGCATCACATTTTGGTAGACCAAAAAATGGTTTTGAAGAAGGGTTTTCTTTAAAACCAATTGCGAAAAGATTGCATACTTTATTAAAACAAGAAATAAAAATGGCACCTAGTATTATTGGTGAAAAAACTATTGAAATGGCAAAAAATTTACAATCTGGTGAAATTTTGCTTTTAGAAAATATGAGATTTGAAGCTGGTGAAACTAAAAATGATCCTGAATTAAGTAAAAAATTAGCATCAATGGCAGATGTATTTGTAAATGATGCTTTTGGTGTTTCACATAGAGCCCATGCATCAGTAGAAGGAATTGCACAACATTTTGATATTAAATCAAAAGCAGCTGGATTCTTACTTGCAAAAGAGATTAAATTTTTTCATCATATTGTTCATAATCCAACTCGTCCATTTGTTTCTATTGTTGGTGGATCAAAAATATCTGGTAAACTTGAAGCTTTATACAATTTAGTACCAAAAGTTGATAAAATTATTATTGGTGGAGGAATGGCATTTACTTTCCTTAAAGCCTTAGGTCATGAAGTAGGAAAATCATTAGTTGAAGATGATTTAATTCCTGAAGCCTTAAAAATTATGGCCGAAGCAAAGAAATTAGGTGTAAAACTATATTTACCAGTTGATGTTATTGTAGCAGAAGCATTTAATGAAGAAGCAATTGCTAAGTTAGTAACTGTTCAAGAAATGCCAAGTGAATGGATGGGATTAGATATAGGTAATGCTACAGCACAATTATTCTCTCTTGCTTTAAGGGATGCTAATACAATTTTATGGAATGGTCCAATGGGCGTTTATGAAATGGATAAATTTGCAAAAGGAAGTACTAAAATTTCTCATGCTGTTGCTTCTTCTTTTGCTACAACTGTTGTTGGTGGTGGAGATACTGCTGATTTAGTTAGAGTAACTGGCGATGAAGATGAAATGACATTTATTTCTACTGGGGGTGGAGCTTCTTTAGAATTAATTGAAGGAAAAGTTTTACCAGGTGTAAAAGCGCTTTTAGTTGAGGAAGATTAATGGCAATTATTGCTTCGAATTTTAAAACTAACCATACAAGGAAATCTACTAAAGATTTTATAAATAATGTAAATGATTTTTTAACTTCAAATAGTATTATAAGTGATGTGTATATTTTCCCCACTTCAACTGCTCTTGATACTTTTGATACTGTTTCTAATCTGACTATTGGGACTCAAAATGCCTATGCAACAGCAAAAGGTTCATATACAGGAGAAATAGGAACAGAACAATTAGATGAATTTAAGATCCAAACTATTTTAATAGGTCACAGTGAAAGACGACATATATTAGGTGAATCGCAAGCTGAAATAGCAAAAAAATTCGCTTTTTATAGTGAACTTGGATACAAAATAATTTATTGTATCGGTGAACCTTTAGAAGTTAAAGAACAAGGAATTGAGAAAACTTTAGAATATGTTTATGAGCAATTTATTGGAATTGATATAAATTATAAAAATTTAATATTAGCTTATGAACCTGTATGGGCAATTGGTACTGGTATTACTGCAATTAATACTGATATTACAAGTGTTCATAAAGCTTTGAAATCAAAAATTAAAAAACCACTTTTATATGGTGGTAGCGTTAAAGTTACAAATGTAGAAGAAATTTGCTCCCTTGATGGTGTTGATGGTGCTTTAATTGGGACTGCTTCTTGGAACTTAGAAGATTTTAAACAAATTATTAAAAATACAAAGGATTTATAAATGTTTATGAAAGGTAAAAAAGGTGTAATTTTAGGTGTTGCAAATAATAAGTCAATAGCTTATGGTATTGCAAAAGCATGTTCTGAACAAGGTGCGCAAATTGCATTTACATACTTAAATGATTCTTTAAAAAAAAGAGTTGAGCCAATAGCTAAAGAGTTCGGAAGTGAAAACTTTGTATACCCTTGTGATGTATCAAATCCTTTAGAAATTAAGGCATTAAAAGAGTCATTAGAAAAAGATATGGGTCAAATTGATTTTATTGTTCATTCAATTGCATTTGCTCCAAAATCTGGATTATCTGGAAGATTTTATGATATTACTAAAGATGCTTTTGATATAGCTATGGATGTATCTGTTTATTCTTTAATTGAAGTTGTAAGAGAGTTAAAACCTTTATTATCAGAACAATCTTCTGTATTAACATTAACTTATTATGGTGGAGCTAAATATATTCCTAATTATAATTTAATGGGTGTTGCAAAAGCAGCTTTAGAAATGACTACAAAATATTTAGCAGAAGACTTAGGGCAAGATGGAATTAGAGTAAATGCTATTTCAGCAGGTCCTATTAAAACTTTAGCAGCTGCTGGTATTAGTGATTTTAGATTTATGCTTAAATGGAATGAAGCTCATTCTCCATTAAAGAAAAATGTAACAACTACTGAAGTTGGAAATTCAGGGATGTATTTACTTTCTGATTTATCAAGTGCTGTTACAGGGGAAATTCATTATGTAGATTGTGGTTACAATATTATGGGTATGCCAGCTGTAAAATTTGATGAAAATGATAAACCAACAATTGCTTGGAATGGTGTTGATAAGTAAATAAATTACTTAAACTTAGAAAAGATTTGAATTCAAATCTTTTCTAAAATTTTAATTTGGAATTTAAAGAATTCTAACTTAAAATTTTAAATGAATAAAAAAATAGGAAATTATAAAAAATGAATATTAATTTTAAAGAATTAGCTAATAAATATCAAACACCATATTATGTGTATGATTTTGATCATATTACAAAACAATATGAATCTTTAAAGGGTGCTTTTAAAGCTAGAAAATCACTTATTGCATATGCAGTTAAAGCAAACTCAAATCTTTCAGTTATTAAACATTTAGCCAATTTAGGCGCTGGAGCTGATTGTGTATCTATTGGTGAAGTTAGACGTGCATTAAAAGTTGGAATTGTTCCTTATAAGATTATCTTTTCAGGTGTTGGAAAAATTGATTCTGAAATTAAAGAAGCATTAGAATTAGATATTTTAATGATAAATGTTGAAAGTGCAGCTGAACTAAATAGAGTTGAAGAAATAGCAAAAGAGTTAAATAAAAAAGCTAGAATTTCAATTAGAGTTAATCCAAATATTGATCCTCAAACACATCCTTATATTTCAACAGGATTACATGAGAATAAATTCGGAGTTGATATTGATACAGCAAAAAGAATGTATATCCAATGTAAAAACTCTAAAAACTTAGAGCCTGTAGGAATTCATTGTCATATTGGTTCTCAATTAACGCAAATAGATCCAATAAAAGAATCTGTAAAAATCATAGCTGATTTAGTAAGAAACTTAAGTGCAATTAATATTGATTTATCATTTATGGATATTGGTGGTGGTTTAGGTATTGTTTATGATGATGAAGTTCTAATTGATGTAAATGATTATGCTCAAAGTGTATTAGAAACTATGTTTGGTTTAGATATTACAGTAGTTTGTGAACCAGGTCGTTCATTAGTAGGAAATGCAGGTGCTTTTGTAACAAAAGTATTATATGAAAAAGTTAATGGGAATAAAAGATTTGTAATTGTTGATGGGGCTATGAATGATTTAATTAGACCAGCACTTTATAATGCGAGTCATAAAGTAGAAGTATTAAATGATAATAAAGAGTTTACAGATTGTAACCTTGTAGGTCCAATTTGTGAAAGTGGAGATTTCTTTGCTAAAAATATTGAGCTTCCTCAAACAAAACATAATGATTTAGTTGTTTTATATTCAGCTGGGGCATATTGTTTTACAATGGCTAGTAATTATAATACAAGAGGAAGAGTTGCTGAAATAGCAATTGAAAATGGGCAAGATAGATTAATTAGAAAAAGAGAACTTTTTGAAGATATAATTGCATTAGAAGAAGAATTCATTAAATAAGTATACTTACAAAAGGATTAAAATGAATGAAGAAGGATTAGACAAGTTAAGAGATAAACTTGATAATATTGATAATAAAGTACTAAAACTAATTAATGAGAGAATGGAAATTGTTCATCAAGTAGGAATTGTAAAAGCTCATAGTGGTGGCGCAATTTATAGACCTGAAAGAGAAAAAGCAATAATTGATAGATTATCAAGTCTTAATGATGGCAAATTAAATAGAGCAGGTATTGAAGCACTTTTTCTAGAAATTTTTGCACTTTCTAGAAATTTTGAGTTACCTGAAAATGTTGCTTATTTAGGTCCTGAGGGAAGTTTTACACATCAAGCTGCGGAATCTAGATTTGGTTCAATGAGTTCATATGTTTCTATTAGTTCTATTAAAGGTATTTTTAGAGAAGTTGATACTAAAAAAGCTAGATTTGGTGTTGTACCAATTGAAAATTCTTCAAATGGAATAGTAACTGATACAATAAATTGTTTAAATAAATATGATTTAAAAATTATTGCAGAAGTTGTACTTGATATTCATCATACTCTTGCTTCTACATGTGATAAAATCACAGATATTAAAAGAATTTATTCAAAAGATATTGCTTTTGAACAATGCCGAAAATTCTTAACAAATTTTGGATTAGATGAAATTGAACATATACCAATTGAATCAACAACAAAAGCTGCAAAAATTGCAGTAAATGAACCTGGAAGTGCAGCTATTTGTCCTCATGTTGGTGCAAAATTATATAATCTTCCTATATTATTTGAGAATATTGAAGATAAAGATAATAATAAAACTAGATTCTTTATAATAAGTGATTTTGAAAATGCTCAAAGTGGAAATGATAAAACTTCAATACTTGTTACTCTTTCAGATAAACAAGGAGCATTAGTAGAATTTTTAACTGATTTTAATAAAGTTAATATTAACCTTACAAAAATTAAATCACATATTGTTGAAGGAAATTCTATATTTTTCATAGATTTTGATGGACATAAAGATGATAAAAATGTAAAAGAAATATTATCAAAATATGATGGTAACGTAAAAATCTTAGGTTCTTACGTAAAAGAAATAAAAGATATTTAATAGAAGAAAGAATAGGAAAAAAGATGAATTTTAATAAAGTATTAGACAATGTTCCAATTTATGAAGCTGGTAAACCAATTGAATTAGTTGTAAGAGAATATGGAGTTAATCCAAAAGATATTATAAAATTAGCATCAAATGAAAATCCATATGGAACATCACCAAAAGTAGTTTCTAAAATAAAAGAAATAGTGCAAAGTATGTCTGTATATCCCGATGATTCAATGTATGAATTAAAAGAAGCACTTGCTAATAAATTTGATGTAGAATCTTCAAATATAATTATAGGTTCAGGAAGTGACCAAATATTAGAATTTTGTGTACATGCTAAATGTGATAAAAACTCAAAGGTATTAATGAGTAAAACAACATTTGCAATGTATGAGATTTATGGGAAACAAGCAGGTTCAACAATTATTAAAACAGAAGACGGTGAACATAATTTAAAACAATTTTCATCAATGTATAAAGAATATGGTGCTGATATTATTTTTCTTTGTTTACCTAATAATCCTTTAGGTGAATGTTTAGATAGAGATGATGTTTATGCATTTTTAGAAACAATTAATAAAGATACTTTAGTAATTATTGATGGAGCCTACCAAGAATATGGTGCATTTAAAGATGAAAAGAAAAGAATCAATCCTAAAGAATTAATTAATTCTTTCCCTAATTGTATTTACTTAGGAACTTTTTCAAAAGCATATGCACTTGGTGGTATGAGAGTTGGATATGGAATCGCACAAGAAGATATTATTAAAACATTATATAAACTTCGAGCACCTTTTAATATTACAACTTTAACTCTTGCTGCTGCTATTGAAGCACTTAAAGATGAAGAGTTCGTACAAGATTGTATTGCAAAGAATTTTGAAGAGATGAAAAGATATGAACAGTATGCTAGAGAAAAAGGTTTTGATTATATTGATTCATATACAAATTTTATTACATTAAAATTTGCAAGTCTTTACTCTTCAAAAAAAGTTGCCCAAGAACTACTTGAACGTGGTTTAATTGTAAGAGATTTAACTGGATATGGTATTAATGCTATTAGAATAACTATAGGTTCAAATGATCAAAATACGAAAGTATTTAAATTATTAGATGAAGTACTAGAAAAATTGAAATAGACCTTGGATAAAATATGAATATAAAAGATAAATCACTAGAAGAATTAGAAGTTTTAGCTCAAGACATCAGAGATAGAATTATTGATGTTGTATCAAGAAAGGGTGGACATTTTTCTTCTACGTTGGGTGCAGTTGAATTAACTATAGGGATGCATAAGGTTTTTGATGCGTATAGTGATCCTTTTATATTTGATGTTTCTCATCAATGTTATCCACATAAACTATTAACAGAACGTTGGGATGAGTTTGAAACAGTAAGACAATTTGGAGGACTAAGTGGCTTTACAAAACCAAATGAATCTGATGCAGATTATTTTGTAGCAGGACATAGTTCAACTTCAATATCACTTGCTGTTGGAGCTGCTAAGGCAATTAAACTTAAAAAAGAAGATAGAGTCCCTGTTGTAATGATTGGTGATGGTTCTTTGAGTGCGGGAATGGTTTATGAAGCTTTAAATGAATTAGGAGATATAAAACTTCCTGTTGTAATTATTTTAAATGATAATGAAATGTCAATTGCAAAACCAATTGGTGCAATTTCAAAGCATCTTTCTAAACTACTTGCAGGTAAAACATATCAAGGTTTTAAAGGTAGAGTTGATTCTTTTATAAAAAATAATATGCCAGAAGGCACTACTTATATTGCTAAAAGAATGGAAGAAGCTATGAAGCTTATTACTCCAGGTATTTTATTTGAAGAAATGGGTATTGATTATATAGGTCCTATAGATGGTCACCATATTGACGAAGTTATTGATACATTACAACTTGCAAAAGATATGAAAAAACCAGTTATTGTTCATGCAAGAACTATAAAAGGGAAAGGTTATGCAATAGCTGAAGGTCAACATGAACGTTGGCATGGTGTTGGTCCTTTTAATGTAAAAGATGGAGTATTTATTAAAAAAGCCTCTCCTAAAGCTGCTACTGCAGTTTTTGCAGATGCTTTATGTGATCTTGCATGTAAACATGAAAATATTGTAGGTGTTACTGCTGCAATGCCTAGTGGTACAGGTATAAACAAACTTATGGAAAAATTCCCAACAAGATTCTGGGATGTGGCAATTGCAGAACAACACGCGGTTACTTCAATGGCAGCAATGGCAAAAGAAGGTTTTAAACCTTTTATTACTATTTATTCAACTTTTCTTCAACGTGGTTTTGATCAGATAATTCATGATGTTTGTCTTTTAGATTTGCCAGTTGTATTTGCAATTGATAGAGCAGGGATTGTAGGAAATGATGGAGAAACTCATCAAGGTGCTTTTGATATTTCATATTTAAGATTTATTCCTAATATGATTGTTTTCGCTCCAAGAGATGACAAAACTTTAATAGATGGTTTATCATTTGCTTATACATTAACAAGTCCAAGTGCTATTAGATATCCAAGAGGTGCTTTTACTCCTGTTGATTTTCCTTTTACCCCATTTGAATTAGGAAAAGCTCAAGTATTAAAAGAGGGGAAATCTTCAAAACTATTTATTGCTTATGGTGCAGCTGTTGGAAGAGCATGTGAAACTGCAAAACTTCATAAAGATGATATTGCGATTGTAGATTTAAGATTTGTAAAACCGTTAGATGCTGAGTGTTTAAAAGATTTAGCTTCAAAATATGATGAATGGTATGTATTCTCTGATTCACAAAAACAAGGTGGAGTAGGAAGTGCAATTTTAGAGTTTTTAAATGATGAAAATATCTCTAATGTAAAGCTTGTATCTTTTGAATATAAAGATGATTTTATAGATCATGGAGATACTAAAGTTGTTGAAGAAAGCTTAGGTCTCTTGCCTTTTCAATTAGTAGAAAAAATAAAATAACTAGATAAAACCTAGAAGTTTAACTTCTGAATTTTATCATATCCATAAACATCATTATAAAATGACAATTTACCATTATTAATTTGAACAGTTTGATATGTTAAATGAATAGGAAGTTTTTTATTTAATCTAATTGTATCAGTTTTTTTACTATCATAAATTTTTCTGATTTTAGTATATGAATACTTTGTATAATTTTTAGATAAGTATTTCATTAAACTTAATGGATGTTCTAATCTAACACAACCATGACTTGTAAATCTAATCTTTTGCTTACTTGATTTAAATCTCCATGTCCCTATTGTATCGTGCATATAAACAGCATAATTATTTGGAAAAATAAACTTCATTCTTCCCATTCCATTTGTATTTGATGGAAGTTGAATAAATTTATATGGAATATACTTAACATTTGTCTTTAAATATTTTTTCCATTTTATATCTTTAAATGTATATTTTTTAGAGCTTAGTTTGTAGCTCTTTCTTATTACAATATTTTTCTTTTTAAGATAGTTTTTATCTTTTAAAGCTTTTGGTATAATCGATTTTTTAGCGATTGAATCAGGGATATTCCATGTAGGATTAACTATAAAATATACTAATTTACTCGAAAGTATAGGAGTTTGAGTATTTTTATCTCCTACAACAGTCCCAAAACTTTTTGTTTTTTTCCCATCTTCATAAAAAGTGAAATTATGTGTAGGAATATTTAATTGAATAAAATTATTACTATTAGAATACTTTAAAAGTTTAAGTCTTTCTATATTTAGTCTTAATTTATTGTACTTTTCTTGTGACAATGAATTTTTATCAAGTTTTTTTATTAATTCAAAAAATTGTGGGTGTCTTGGTGCATATTTATCTAAAATATCTTTAATTGGAATATCTGAATGATACTTTTTTAATAACTTAGATTTATTTATATTTACATTATAAACTTCATAATCCTGATTTAAATCTTTATATTTTTTTTGTTTTAATTGCTTTTTAAATGCACTTTGATTAATACATGAATTACTTAAATTTTTTGTATAAGTATAAAAAAGTTCCTCTAGTTTTTTAGATTTTTTATAATTATTTGGTAAATGTAGAATTTTATGAAACTCATCTTTGCTTCCACATAAAGAGGCATATTTATCACTTTGTAATATTTCTAGAAATTCAACTTCTTTATAGGTTAATCCAGAAATATCTTTTATTATAGCTTCTTGTTCTGCAAATATAGTATTTTGGCTATTTTTTAATTTCATTTGATTCTTATCAGCTATTTTACTACTACAAGCTGTAAAAAAAATAATTAAGAAAATACTAGCTAATATTTTTATAATTTTCATATATAAGCTTTTAATTTCTCAACACAAAGACCCATTGCTGTACTTTCATATCCTTGTACACTTTTTATATATGGTTTACAAAATCCCTCAACCATAATAGCTCCTGCTTTTCCAAAACACTCACCTGAGTTTATATATTCATTCATATGATTTTGATTAAATTTTTCAAATAAATATGTAGTAATTGAAACATCAATAATTTCTTTTTCTTGTGATTTATAAATCATACATGTAATTACTGATGTTTTATTGCCACTTTGAATTTCTAACATTCTTCTTGCATCATTTTTATCTTTTGCTTTTCTAAGAAGTAAACCATTTGAAGTAACCACACTATCTGCAACTAAAAGTGGCATCTGTTTTACACCATATTTTTTATATAATTCTTCAAATTTTCCTTTTGTTGCTTCATAACAAAAAGATTTTGGATTTGTTGTTTTTATACTATCTTCATCAAAAGTTCCGCCATTTTGAATAAAATTTATATTTGCATTCTTTAGTATTAAAGCTCTCGTAGGTGAATTTGAACCAAGTCTAATCAAGATATTCCTTTTTATTTGGATTATACACAATTTGTATATAATATCGTTTTAAAAATATAAATATGTTATATAGGAATAAAATATGAATATAATTGTTATTGGAGCAGGTGGAGTTGGCGCTTTTTATGGAATGATTTTACATAATATTGGTCATAATGTTAAATTTGTAGCTAGAGGAAAAAATTTAGAATATTTAAGAAAATATAAAATGAAGCTAGTTCATCCAAATTATATAATTGAAGATAAAATAGATACTATAAGTATGGAAGAATTACAAGAATTAAATCCAAAAGATATAAATGTTGTTTTTTTAGCAACAAAATCTATGAGCACAAAAAGTATCTCACAAAGTTTAGCTACTTGGACAGAAGATTGTAAAGATATACCATATTTTGTTTCATTGCAAAATGGTGTTGAAAATGAAGATATTATGGCTGAATATTATTGTCCTGATTATGTTATTGGAGGACTAACAAGACTTATTGCTACTCATACTATTAAGTTAGGTTTAGTTGATGCTACAGGTGAGGTACAGACAATACTAGGTGCACTATATCCAAATGATAAAAATAAAGAGTTTTTAGAAAATCTAAAAAAAGAGTTAGATAAAACAAAAACTACTACTATTTTAACGCATAAGATAAGACTAGAGTTATGGACGAAGTTAATTATTAACAATGGAGTAAATGCTATTTGTGCATTATTACATGAAGAATCAGGAATATTAATAAATAATGAAAAAACTTCAAAATTAATTTATGGACTTATGCTTGAGGCTGCACTTGCTTCAAAAGCAGTTGGAGTTAATATATCAAAAGAGGGTGCTGATAAAATGTTCAAACTTATGACAAACTTTGAATCAATAAAACCTTCAATGTTAATTGATACTGAACATAACAGAGATATAGAACTTGATGAAATTTGTGGTGTTGTTATAAAAAATTGTGAAAAACAAGGATTAGATGCTCCTTATACTAGAACAATTTCTACTATATTAGAATATACATATAATAAAAAAAGAGCTTTAGAGCATTAATATGAAATATATGATTTTCTTAACACTTGCTGTTTTATTTTGGTCTGGAAATTTTGTCTTTGGTCGTATGGTTTCAACAGAAATATCAGCAATTGAGTTATCTTTTTTTAGATGGTTTTTTGTTGCTTTAATTTTGTTACCATATTTGATATATAGATTTAAACATATTATGAATATTTTTAAAAAAGAATATCTTATTCTTTTAATTTTTGGGATTATTGGGATTTCTGGGTTTAATACATTTTTATATCTTGGATTACAAACAACAACAGCTACAAATGCTTTATTGATTAATTCAAGTATTCCAATTATGATTATTGTTTTATCCTCAATAATACTAAAAACTTCTATAACAAAAATCCAAGCTTTGGGAATACTTCTTTCAACATTAGGAGTTATATTTTTAATTTTAAAAGGTAGTTTAGAAAATATTATAACTTTAGAGTTTACGCATGGAGATTTATGGATACTTTTCGCATGTCTTAATTGGGCTTTATATACAGTTCTTCTAAAATATAAACCAAAAGAATTAAATGCTTTAGATTTCTTAAGTATAACTGTGTTTATTGGTATTATTATACTAGCTATTGTTTATTTTTATGCTGGTTATAGCTTAGAATTTAGTCATTTTGAAAATGCTAAAGTTCTTTATTCACTTATTTATATTGTTGTTTTTCCATCATTATTATCATTTTATTTTTGGAATACAGCGATTGCTCAAATTGGTGCAAACAAAGCAGGTCAATTTACACACTTGATGCCAATATTTGGTGCTATATTAGCCTATTTATTTTTAGGTGAAAGATTAGAGGTTTATCATATCTTTGGTATTTTATTTATAGGTCTTGGTATTTATTTATCAATTTTTTTAAAAAAAAGTTAGGTAAATTATGAATATGATTACAAGTATTTCAGGTGTATTAATCTTTTTATCTTTTTTATCTAGTATTTTTGCATACTTTTATAATAATGATTTATTGATATATTCAGGATTTTTAGCATGGATTTCACTTTTTCTTTTATTCTTTTCTATAAAAAACAAGAAGATGATAATAATACTTTTTTCTTTAAGTCTAATCACTTTTTTAATTTCTTATCTTAATGGTTTTGAAATAAATATAGTAAAAGTGTTTACTGTAAATCAATATTTATTAACCTTACTTATTGGAGTTGCTTTTTTAAGACTTATAGCAATTCCTAAAATAGATAAAGAAGATAAGCTACCAAAAGGAAAGTTATCTTTTTTCAAAACATATTTAGGTGTTCACTTATTTGGTTCAGTGATTAATCTTTCTTCTTTAATTCTTGTAGCAGATAAACTATATAAAAAAGCTCCTTTGACAAATGCACAAATAGTTCTTTTAACAAGAGCATTTGCATCAGATGCATACTGGTCTCCATTTTTCGTAGCTTTTGCTGCTGCTATTACATATACACCAAATTTATCAACTTCTATTGTTTTAATAAATGGTATTTTTTTAAGTATAATCACTTTTTTAATTTCATATTATGAAGTAATTAAAAATAAAGAGTTTAAAATAAAAGAATTTAGTGGTTATCCCTTATCTTTTGATAATTTATATTTACCTCTTTGCTTGGCTTTTTTAGTTTTACTTACTAATCATTTTTATCCTGATATTAAAGTGATTATTTTAGTTGCATCTTTTGCTTTATTGCTTACATTAATTGTTTTACCAATTAAAGAAGGTTTAAAAAATTCAGTTTTAAAGTTAACTAATCATATAAGTAAAGAATTACCAAATATGAAAATGGAAATATCACTATTTTTAGTTGCTGGAATGTTTGGAATGTCAGTTAGCGCTATTTTAATTGGTTTAAATCTTCCTCTTCCTTTTGAAACATTTGATTGGTTTATAGCTTCAATTCTTTTAGGAATATTTATTATTTTAGCTTTTGTAGGTATCCATCCAATTATTACAATTGCAATAATTGGAGATTTTTTAAGTAATGTAAATCATACACTTCTTGCAGTTACTTTTTTAATGGCTTGGTCTACAACAGTTTCAACATCTCCATTTAGTGGATTAAATTTAACAATTGTTGCAAGATATAATGTGAAAGGTTCAAGAATATTCAAACTAAATATATTTTATGCACTTAAAATGTATTTTATTTGCGTTTTATTTTTATTTCTTTTATCAAAATATTTACAATTGTAGAAAAAATAATACAATTATCATATAATTATCACACAACTATGCTATAGTTTTAATGTAAAAGAGGTAGGTACAAACTCATTTGTATCCTTTCTGCTTCCTAACTTATAAATATTTGTATTTACCTTCTTTTTACTTTTATTCGTTACAATTAGCCAAACTTATGAAAAAGTGACCACCTAATGAATTTATTTTTTATATTATTATCAAAAATTTCTCCTTTATATGCAAACATTATATTTGGATATATTTTAACAAGATATTTAAAAGTTAGAAGAGATTATGTAGCTTTTATTCTTATTTATATATTAGGACCAGTTGTAATATTTTTTGCGACACTTTCTATTGATATTAATTTACAACTCTTATTTTTACCAGTTTTTGTATTTATATTTGGTTCTAGTATTGCTTTTTTTATTTTGTATAGATATAAGAATGAATGGAAAGATGCAAGTGTTAATACTCTTGCATTTACTTGCGGAACTGGAAATACTGGATATTTTGGGATTCCTCTTGCTATGATTTTGCTCTCACCAGAAAATGCAAATATATTTATTTTTGCAACATTAGCTTCTTTGCTTTATGAAAATACTACAGGTTTCTTTGTTACAGCAAAAGGTTCATTTACAGCAAGACAATCAATAGTTAAAATAATAAAATTACCTCTACTTTATGCTTTTATTGCAGGACTTACATTAAACTTTTCAGGTGTTGAAATACCAGAATTTGTAATACCATATTTTGAAGTTATAAAATGGGTATTTGGAATTTTAGGAATGATGATGCTAGGAATGGGAATGAAAGGTTTTAATCTTGAAGAAGATATGGATAAAAAGTATATAAAAATAGCTTATTTTTTCAAATTTATTTTTTGGCCAGCTAGTATACTATTGATAATATTTATTGATAAGAATTTTTTAGGATTATTAAGTAAAGATATTTATGATGTTCTATTTTTATTTTCTATAGTACCACTTGCTGGTAATACAATAACGCTAGCAGTTCTTCTAAATGCAAAACCACAAAAAGCATCTTTTACGGTTTTACTTAGTAATCTGATTTCTATAATTTATATACCAATAGCATTGTTATTGTATGGAGGTTTTTAAAATTAGTAAATAATTCTTCTTGAAGTCCAATATGCTTTTTTATAAAATGGCTTATTAAGTTTTGAAAATTTAACACCTTTAATTGATGCATGCATAAAATCACCATTCCCCATATATACACCAACATGTCTGTCAATTTTACCTGTTTTAAAGAAAATGAGATCACCTAGTTCAAGTTCAGATTTTTTAATTTTTTTACCAATTTTTACCTGAGTTCTAGTACTTCTTGGAATTTTGATATCAAATTTTTCCTTATAAATTCTTTGAGTAAAGGCAGAGCAATCTATACCTTTTTTAGAATTCCCTCCATATCGATATTTTACATTTTTCCATTCATTATAAAAGTCCATAAATTCTTTATTCATATCTTTTATGTCACCATCTGCTAAAGTTTCATCTTCTTCAATTAATTTTTTATATTCATTTGGAGTTATTATAGGAACTTTTTTTAGAAGAATAGCATTTGTATTAGGATTATTTTTGTACAAGGTATTATCTACATAAATATCTGATTTATTTTGACAACCAATAAAAAATAGAAATAATGGCAAAGCCAAATGTGATTTATTAACCATGATCAATCCTTAATACTTGAATTATAAGTAATTTTATCGTTTTATTACTTAATAAATAAATTTTTTATGTTATATCTTGTTTGTAAAAATAGATACTATATAATTTCTTTAGTGATATAATAAGAATAGATTATTTTTTGATTAAAGAGATGTTATGTTTAAACTTATTTATTTTATTTTAATTGTTCTTTTTTTTAATGCTTGTAGCCTCACTAAATATAATTATCTTAATAATTATATTGATATAACAAAAGAAAAAAAATATTTTACAAATGATATGTGTTCTACTAATTCTTATCTTGTAAAAAGTAGGAGTATAGAGTATGGGGATATTTTTATAGAACATATTAATTTAGATACCTCTTGTCAATGGAATGGATTGCCAAGATCTTTTTTTGATGATTTATTTAAGCAAAAAAATCATATAAAAAGTATGCGTATTCTTGAAAGAATAGATTTAGAAAATTTTGAATTTAATACTTATTTAATTAATGATAAATATATTTTGAATTTAATTTATTATTTTTCTTCTTTTGAAGATACTTTTATTGTAGATTATAAAGGAGTTTTATTTACTAAAATAATTAAAAGTTTTGATAAAAATTATGTAAATAGATATTTAAGTAAACAAAGATATAGCTCCAAATATAATAGCAGTTTAGTAAATAATAATATTATAGGGAATTATTTTTCTAAAGAGATTGAATTTTCTGATAAATAAATATATACAATTTATGCACAATCTTTATTAATAATGTGAATAAAGGAGTTTTAAATGTTAAAAAAAAGATTCTTACTATTTACAATAATAATATTGTTATTTACAGGATGCCATAGATACAATCATGCTCCAAGAGCTATAATAAAACCAGTAATTATATTTGAACCATTTTTTATTAGAAGTCATCATGGATATTCAAGAGGACATGGGAATTATAATAGAGGTCATAGAAGGCATAATTCTCATAATAGACATAGACATTAAAATCTATAAAAAGTAAAGGTTTATTTTTACTTTAAGAGGATTAGAACCCTCTTAAAGTAATACCAAAATAAATTGCAATAATTCCTAGAGTAATATTTAAAGGTATAAAATATTTTGCAATAGGAGCTAGTCTAGTTTTAGCACCTAAAAAATCACCCGATATAAAAGCTTTTTCTGCTTCATTTCTTTTGATATAAATAGTAATAAAAACTATAGTCATAATAGTCCATATCACTTCTTTAACAATTACAAAAGAATATAAAGGTGTACCTTTAAATCCGAGTGTTAATATTAAAATAATTGCAGTTACAAGTAATAGTATAATTGCTGGAATAACCATATTAAAAAATCTTTTTAAATATTCTAGTGTTCTTGCAATTTTTATTTTTGGTTCAGCTATATTTTGAATTGAGTAATGAACTGCAAATCTAATTGCAATCATCCCTCCAACCCATAATACAGCAGAAAGTACATGTAAAAAAACAATAATTGATAAAAAAGATGTTGATTCAGTCATTATAATACCTACAGATTTGCTTTTGCATATTCTAAGGCAGCTTTTTTTGCATCAGCAATTTTACTTATATCTTTTCCACCAGCTTGTGCAAAGTCAGGACGACCACCGCCTCCTCCTCCAACGATTGGAGCAATTTCTTTAATCCAATTACCAGCTTTGATATTTGTGTTTTTGCTTCCAGCTACGAGCATAACTTTTTCGCCTTTAGCTTGAAGTAATAAAACAGCTAATTTATCATTTTCATTTTTTAAATCATCTACAATTTTTTTAATATCACCATTTTCTACAACATCAACTACAACTTTTACATCACCAATCATTTCTTCTTTAACAGAAGTTGCTCTTTGGCTTTGAGCTAATTGTACTTCTTTTTTAAGTTCTTTGATTTGTTCTTTAAGTTTTTTAATACCTATAAGTGCATCTTGGTTTTTAACTTCTTCTTGTACTTCATTGTATTTACTTATTATAGAGTTCGTATAATCAACAGCTGCTAATCCACAAACAGCTTCAATTCTTCGTACTCCTGCACTAACACCTGATTCTTTTGTAATATAAATTGAACCAATATCAGCAGTATTTTTTACGTGAGTTCCTCCACAAAATTCTACAGATGCATCACCAAAACTTACAACTCTTACACTATCACCATATTTTTCACCAAACATAGCAATAGCACCTTTGTTTTTAGCTTCTTCAATTGGTAGTTCTTCAACATTACCTTTTATTGCATTTGCTATCATAGAGTTAACTAATTCTTCTACTTTTTTGATTTGTTTATTTGTCATAGCTTTTGGGTATGTAAAATCAAATCTTAATCTATTAGTATCGTTTAATGACCCAGCTTGTGCAACTGTATCACCTAAAACAATTTTAAGTGCTGATTGTAAAAGGTGAGTAGCACTGTGATGTTTTTCAATTTCATTTCTATTTATTACAATAGCTTGAACTTTTTGACCTTTTTTAAGCACTGATTTTTCAACAGTAACTTTTGAAAGGTTTATATCATGGAACTTTGAAGTTTCTTTAACAATAGCAATATCTTCATTATCTTTTAATGTACCTGTATCACCAGTTTGTCCACCAGATGTTGCATAAAATGGAGTATTATCTAACATCACCCATCCACTTTGTCCTGCATTTAATGTCTCAACTTCTTGAAATTTTTCATCTAATAAAGTTACAATTGTTGCATTTTCAAAAGTTTTTTCATATCCAACAAAATTATTCTTACCATATTTTTCAAGTAATGATTTAAAGTCACCTTCTGTTGCAGCATCTCCACTACCTTTCCAAGCAGCTTTTGCTTTTGCTCTTTGAGCATTCATTAATTCATCAAATTTTGCATTATCAACTTTTAGATTTTTATCTCTTAACATATCTTCTGTTAAGTCTAATGGAAATCCATAAGTATCATATAATTTAAAAGCAATTTCTCCTGAGAAAATTTCTTTTGTATTTGCTAGTTCTTCATTAAATATATTCATACCTAAATCAATTGTTTTAAAGAATCTCTCTTCTTCTAGAGTTAGTTGTTCTTTAATATAGTTAGCTTGAGCAACTAAATCTGTATAGTGATTACCTAAAATATCACATAAAGTATCATAAACTTTTGCCATAAATGGTTTTCTAAATCCTAATAAATATCCATGTCTTACAGCACGTCTTAAAATTCTTCTACAAACATAAGGACGACCTTCATTTCCAAATAAAATACCTTGAGAAAGCATAAAAGAAGTAGCTCTTAAATGATCAGCAATTACTCTATATGAACCAATATTCTCAGGTGTAATTTCTTTCTTAGATAACTCTTCAATTTTTTTAATAATTGGTTGGAAGTTTGATGAATCAAAGTTATTTAATACACCTTCTTTAATAGCAATAACTCTTTCTAATCCCATACCTGTATCAATTGAAGGTTTTGGAAGAGGATTTAAAACACCTTTAGTATCTCTTTCATATTGCATAAATACTAAGTTCCAGATTTCTAGGAATCTATCACCTTCTCCACCTAAATAATCTTCATCTGTATCAAAGTTCTCACTTCCTTGATCATAGAAAATTTCACTACAAGGACCACATGCACCTGTATCTCCCATAGACCAGAAGTTATCTTTATCTCCAAATCTTTTGATTCTTGAAGCATCAATATGCTCTTGCCATAATTCGTATGCTTCATCATCACTTTCGTGAACTGTTACCCATAATTTATCAATAGGAAGTTCAAGATTTATTGTAATAAATTCCCATGCATAAGCAATAGCATCTTTTTTAAAATAGTCACCAAAAGAGAAGTTACCTAACATCTCAAATAATGTATGATGACGTGCTGTATATCCAACATTTTCTAAGTCATTATGCTTTCCTCCAGCTCTTACACACAGTTGACAAGAAGTTGCTCTTGGGTTAGCAGGTCTTGGAATTGCACCTGTGAATATATCTTTAAACTGAACCATCCCTGCATTTGTAAACATAAGTGTCGGGTCATCAGGAACTAAAGGCATTGATGAAACAATGTCATGTCCTTTATTTTTGAAAAATTCTAAGTATTCTTTTCTAATATCCATGTAAATTATCCGTAGTTTAATTTTTAAATATTTTATCTAAAAATTAATTTAGGCAAGATTAGTAAGAAATACAATAAGAAAATAAAACTAATTTTAAGTTATTAAAGAGTAAACTTGAAAAGTTTAATTTAGAGCTTTATATTAAATAAACAAATTTAGAAACAACACTTAATAATAAAGGAAATAAAATGAGTAAATATACAGAATTAACTCCAGCAAACTTTGAAGAAATCACAAATGAAGGTGTATCTTTAGTTGACTTTTGGGCTCCATGGTGTGGACCTTGTAGAATGATTGCTCCAGTTATTGAAGAATTAGCAGAAGAGTTCGAAGGTAAAGCAAACATATGTAAAGTTAATACTGATGAGCAACAAGACTTAGCAGTTAAATATGGAATTAGATCTATCCCAACTATCATTTTTATGAAAAATGGTGAAGTTGTAGATCAAATGGTTGGTGCTTCTTCTAAGCAAGCATTTACTGATAAAATTAACTCATTAATTTAATAAATACTATAAAATATTAAAAAAAGGAAGGAGCTTTTGCTTCTTCCTTTTTTTTATGCAAAATTTTCTAAAAAGTCATACTCAAGTCACATTTTTATCTTAGTATTCAAATATAAAAAATATTAAGGAGAAAATAATGTTTTCAAGTAATAAAATTAAGATAATTTTACCTTTATTAGTTATCGTAATTATCGCAATATTACCAACACCTGAAGGATTAGCAGTAAATGCTCAATACTTTTTTGCAATCTTTTTAGGAGTAATTGTTGCTCTTATTTTAGAACCAATTCCAGCAGCACTTGTTGGTTTGGTAGGTGTTTCTTTAAGTGCAACTCTTGGGCTTGTAGGTGAAACTGCAAAAGCCAATAGAGATTGGGCTTTAAGTGGTTTTTCAAATGGAGTTATTTGGTTGATTTTTGCTGCATTTATGTTTGCATTAGGTTATAAAAAATCAGGTCTTGGTAAACGAATTGCTTTATTACTTGTAAAATACTTAGGTAAAACTTCTTTAGGTTTAGGATATGCTGTTGCATTTTCAGATGGAATTCTAGCTCCTTTTATGCCTTCAAATACTGCAAGAAGTGCAGGGACAATTTTCCCTATTGCTATTAACATCCCTCAAATGTTTAATTCAACTCCTGAAAATGAACCTAGAAAATTAGGTGCATATATTTCATGGGTTGCAATTGCAGCTACTTGTGTAACGAGTTCAATGTTTTTAACAGCACTTGCTCCAAATTTATTAGCAGTTTCATTAGTAGAAAAAAGTGCAGGTGTTCTAATATCTTGGGGTGAATGGTTTACAACTTTAGCTGTAGTTATGATTCCATTATTTTTACTTGTACCAATTCTTGCATATGTTATATATCCACCTGAACAAAAAACATCACCAGAAGCTCCTATTTGGGCAGCAAAAGAATTAAAAGCTATGGGATCTATTACTGCTAAAGAGTTAACTATGTTAGGTCTTGGATTATTAGCTTTGGGACTATGGATTTTTGGAAAACAAATTGGAATAGATAGTACAGTTGCTGCTTTATTGGTATTGTGTTTATTAGTTATTACAAATGTAATTACATGGGAAGATGTTATTACAAATAAAGCTGCAATAAATGTATTTATTTGGTTTGCTACATTAGTTGCAATGGCAGGTGGTCTAAACAAAGTTGGTTATTTAGAATGGGCAGCTGGACTTATTTCTACATGGTTAGTAGGTTTAGATCCTATTACTATAGCAATTGTATTATTAGTATTATTTTTCTTATTCCATTATTTATTTGCAAGTGTAACTGCACATGTTGTTGCACTTTTACCATTGTTTTTAGGAATTGCTGTAAATTTAGTTCCTGCTGATATGGTTCATACTATTGCAATTTTATTTGTAGGTTCATTAGGTTTAATGGGAATTATAACTCCATATGGAACAGGTCCTTCTCCTATTTGGTATGGGGCTGGATATATTTCACAAGCTACATGGTGGAAATTAGGATTTATATTTGGAGCTATATACTTAGGTGCATTAGTTCTATTAGGATTCTTTATCTTATAAAAACAAATATTATGGCAGTATTTAAATTACTGCTATAATATGCTTTATGAAAAAACTCATTTTAATATCTATTTTATTTACTACTTTTCTTTTTGCAAATTCATCTATTTTAATTATAAATTCATACCATAAAGGTTATGCGTGGAGTGATAATATAATTAAAGGGATAGAAAGAACTCTTTATAAATATCCCTCAATTGATATAAATATTTTATATATGGATTCAAAACGAATTACATCATCCCTATATTATGAAAAGTTAAAAGACTTATATAAAGTACAATTAAAAAATAGAAAATATGATTTGGTTTTAACAATAGATAGATTTGCTTATGATTTTGTTACTAAAAATTACAATAATTTTTTTATTAATGAAAATATATTAAGTGTTGGAAATGAAAACTTTGATAAAAAGAAGTTAATAAAATACAATTTGGAAAATAAAGTATCAGCTCTATTAGAAAAAAGAGATTTAAAAACTAATATAAAATTAATAGAAAAAATTATTCCTAATATAGAAAAAATATATATAATAAATGACAAAAGTCAAAATGCTAAACATACCGAACCTTTAATCAAAAACCTTTTTGATAATTTTAAAGGTAAATATAAATTAATCTATTTAAGAGAAGATAACTTAGAAAATCTTAAAAATAAATTCTCAAAATTTGATAAAAATACTGCTTTATTATTTATAAGGTTTTATAAAAATAGTAATGGAGAGTTAAATAACAATCAAGAAATAGCATTATTTATAAAAAATGCAAATGTTCCAATATTTATTACAGATTCAATTTTTAATAAAAAAGGTGCATTAGGTGGAAAGATAATTGAGCTAGAAAAATTTGGAAATACAGCAGGAGAAATGGCTTTTGATATATTAAAAAATAAAAGCCAAATTATTAAAATATCAAATGACTTTTCATATGTTTTTGATGCTAGTAAGCTTAATGAATTCTCTTTATCATTAAATCAAATAAATGAAAATTATAAAATTGTAAATAAACAAATGACATTTTTTGATAAAAATAGAGGTTTTATAAATTTTGTATTTACTATTTCTCCTTTTTTAATTGTTTTAATTATTGTGTTATTACATAGTATGTATCTTAGAAAAAATACTGAGCGTAAATTAAAACAAAGAATGGAATTTGATAATGTTTTATTAAATGCAATTGAAAGTCCAATATTTTGGCAGGATGATAAAGGAATAATTATAGATTCTAATGCTAAGTTTTGCAATTTTATTAATGTTACTATGAAAAAAGTATATTGGAATAAATTAAGTGATTTTAAAAACAATAAATCAATTCAAATTTATCAAGCCCTAGAAAATTTCAAATTAGATAAAGAAAAAAATAATCAGTTTAGTTTTGAAATATCAAAAAATGATATTAAAACTTTTTTTATAAAACAAGCAAATTATTGTGATAGTAAAACTAAAAAAACAGGAACAGTAACAATTTTTACAGATGTGACAAAAGAAAAACAAATTGAAGAAGAAAAAAAGAAAAATGAAGAGTTTATTATTCAACAATCAAAACTAGCAGAACTTGGAGAAATATTTTCATCAATTGCACATCAGTGGAAATCACCACTAGTAGAAATCACAACAATAGCACAAGAGAGTTTTTATAATAATAAAGTAAATACTAATCTTCGTGAAGATGAATCTTATGTAAAAGATATAATGACACAAGTAAATTATATGACTAATACTATAAATGATTTTCAAGAATTTATAAAACCATCAAATAAAGAACAAACTTTTAATATAATAGAAACAATAAATTCAATGTTAGAAATAGTAAGTCATAATATTAAATATAATTACATAAATATTAAAATTGATGTAAAAGAAAATACAAACTTAAATGTTAATGGTTTTAGAAATGAATTTATGCAATCTTTTTTAAATATTATAAATAATGCAAAAGATGAATTATTAAAAATAGATATAAAAAATAGAAATATTAATATCTTTATATATAATATAAATAAACAATTAATCATAAAAATAAATGATAATGCAGGAGGTATTAATATTAAAAATATAAATGACATTTTTAAAGTTTATTACTCAACAAAAGAAAATGGACACGGAATAGGCTTATATATGGCAAAAATGATTATAGAAGATAAAATGAATGGAAAATTAAATGTACAGAATCTAAAAGATGGTGCATCTTTTGAGATTATTTTGGATAATGCTTAATGAAAATATTAGTTTTAGAAGATAATGAACGATTATTAAATGTAATTAAAACAGCACTAGAAAAAGAAAACTATACTATTGATACTTTTACAGATGGTAATGATGCTCTTGAAGCACTTGATAATGGATATAGTTGTTTTATTTTAGATATCAATGTTCCACATATTGATGGTATTTCATTATTAGAGTTATTAAGAATTAATCATAAAGTTACACCTGTAATTATAATAAGTTCAAATCATGATTTTGAGAAAATACAAAAATCTTATGATTTAGCTTGTGATGATTATCTTAAAAAACCATTCTTTATCTTAGAATTAGTTCAAAAAGTTAAAAAATTTTGTAAAATACAAAATAAGTTTTTAAAATTTAATGATGAGTATAAATATGATTTTATTAATCATATATTATATAATAATGGTAAAGAAATAGAATTAACAAAAAAAGAGATTTTATTCTTAGAACTTTTTTCTAAAAATTTGCATCATATTGCTACTTATTCAGAATTAGAAGAGTATGTATGGGAAGGTGAAGATACAAATCTTGTAAATATAAGAGCTATGATAAAAAGAATTAGAAAAAAAATACCAGCAGAATCAATTGTGATTGTAAAAGGTATGGGCTATTCTTTGGATAAAAATGTTAAATTAGTTTAATATTTTTTATTAAACGATAAAAATTATCGTTTAATTAAGTAAAGCTTAGTTAAACTATAACTTACATAGATTTTAGTATTATTACATCTTTAATAAATACTATAAATTATAAATGATAAAAAATAAGGAATTTGATATGTTAGATTTAGCAATTATTGGTGGAGGACCAGCTGGGTTAACAGCGGGACTATACGCTACAAGAGGTGGTTTAGGTAATGTTACAATGTTTGAAATGGGTATGCCAGGAGGACAAATTACAGGTTCTTCAGAAATAGAAAATTATCCAGGACAAAGTGAAATTGTTACAGGTATGGATTTAATGTCAAATTGGCCAGAACAATGTCAAAGATTTGGATTAAAACATGAAATGAATCAAATTACAACTATTACAAAAGAAGGTGATACGTTTAAACTTTCAGCAGTTGATGGGAAAGAATATGAAGCTAAAACTGTTTTAATGGCAACAGGTTCAGTTCCAAGACGTGCAGGTTTTAAAGGTGAAGATGAATTTTTCGGAAGAGGAATTTCAACTTGTGCAACTTGTGATGGTTTTTTCTATAAAGGGAAAGAAGTTGCAGTAATTGGTGGTGGAGATTCAGCTTTAGAAGAAGCAGTTTACTTATCTAAAATGTGTTCAAAAGTATATTTAGTTCATAGACGAGATACATATAGAGCAGCACCATCTACAATTGAACATATGAAAGCTGCTTCAAATATTGAAGAAGTAACAAATGTTGATGTTGAAGAAGTATTTGGGGATATGTCAGGTGTTCTTGGATTAAAAGTTAAATCAAAAGAAAATGGTGAAATTAGAGATTTACCAACTCCTGGTGTTTTTGTATTTGTTGGAAGAAATGTATTAAATGAACCATTAAAACAAGAAGATGGATCTTTTTTATGTGATACAAATAATGCAGGTGAAGTTGTAGTTGATTTAAAAATGCAAACTTCTGTAAAAGGATTATATGCAGCTGGTGATATTAGAATTGATGCTGCTAAACAAGTTGTTTGTGCCGCAGCAGATGGTGCAACAGCAGCTGTTAATATTATTGAATATTTAGGATAAAAGGAAATTAATTAAAATGATTAATGTAGGTATATTAGGAAGTACAGGTCGAGTAGGGTCTTTATTAATTGATGACTTAGAAAACGATGAACAAGCAAGAGTATCAGCTGTTCACGTTTTTAAAAAATTAAATAGACAATTACCTGAAGATATTGTTGTTACTAATGATATGAAGGTTTTATTTGATTCTTCTGATGTTATTATAGATTTCTCTGCACCAGATGCTACTGAAGCTTTATTAACAGAAGTTATTGAAAATGGTGCTAGAAAACCCTTAGTAATTGCAACAACTGGATTTTCTAAACATCAACAAAACTTATTAATTGAGGCTAGTAAACTAGTTCCAATTTTATATGCTACAAATATGAGTTTAGGAGTTGCTGTTTTAAATAAACTAGTAGCCTTAGCATCTAAAACATTAAGAGATTTTGATATTGAAATCGTTGAACAACATCATAAACATAAAGTTGATGCACCTTCTGGAACTGCTTTAACATTAGCTGAACACGCTGCAAAAGCAAGAGGTTTAAATCTTGATGAGGTTAGAGTTTCAGGTCGTGATGGTCAAATTGGTGCAAGAACTAAAGATGAAATTGCAGTAATGGCTTTACGAGGTGGAGATATAGTAGGTCGACATACTGTTGGTTTATATAATGATGGTGAGTTTTTAGAACTAAATCATACTGCAACAGCTAGAAACACTTTTTCAAAAGGTGCTATAAAAGTTGCAAAATGGATTATTGGAAAAGAGCCAAATCTTTACTCAATCAATGACGCTTTAGGTTTATAAAACTTAAAACTTTACAAAAAATAACAAAATAAAATAAAACTAAAAGAAAAAAGATATCTTGACTACAAATAGTAAATGCTATTTGTAGTTGGGCATCTCTTTTACTTCTTTCTTTTAAATAAGGTTAAATAAATGTGCGCAATAGTTGGAATTTACGGGAATGATAATGCTGCAAGACTTGCATCTCTTGCTTTGTTTGCAATGCAACATAGAGGTCAAGAAGCTACAGGTATATCTTCTTCATGTGATGGGAAAATTCATACAATTAAAAATAGGGGTTTAGTATCAGATGTATTTAAAGAATCTGCACTTAAAATCCTAAAAGGGAATATGGCTATTGGTCATAATAGATATTCAACAGCTGGTGGAGATTCTATTTTAGATGCTCAACCCGTGTTTGCTAAGTATAAACTTGGAGAAATATCTATTGTTCATAATGGAAATTTAATCAATAAAGAAGAAGTTAGAAAAGATTTAATTGACAAGGGTGCCATTTTTCAAACAGGAATGGATACCGAAAATTTAATTCATTTAATTGCAAAAAATACCAAAGATAGATTAAGAGATAGGATTGTAGAAGCTTTAGAACGGACTATTGGAGCTTATTGTTTTATTGTTCAATCAAGATCAAAACAATTTATTATAAGAGATAAGTATGGTATTAGACCATTATCTCTAGGAAAATTAAATTCAGGTGGTTACATAGTTGCATCTGAAACATGTGCATTTGATTTAGTAGGTGCAACATTTATAAGAGATGTAAGACCTGGAGAAATGTTAATTTTAAGTGAGGGTAAAGAACCTGAATCGATTCAAGTTTATGAGCCAGAATTTAGACCTTGTGCTTTTGAATATGTATATTTTGCACGTCCTGATTCTATAATTGATGGAAAAAGTGTATATAAAGCAAGAGAAGATATGGGTAAAGCTTTAGCTATTAATGATAAAAATTCAAAATCCAAATATGACATAGTTATACCTGTTCCTGATTCAGGAGTTCCAGCAGCACTTGGTTATGCAGCAGAAAGTGGAGTTCCTTTTAAATATGGAATTATTAGAAATCACTATGTTGGAAGAACATTTATCGAACCAACACAAGAAATGAGAAACTTAAAAGTAAGAATGAAACTTTCACCAATGAACTCAATGATAGAAGGAAAATCTTTACTTGTAATTGATGATTCTGTTGTTCGTGGTACTACATCAAAAAGAATTGTAAAAATGCTTAAAGATGCAGGTGCAAAAGAAGTTCACTTTAGAGTAGCCTCTCCTGAAATAAAATTCCCATGTTATTATGGTATTGATACACCTGATAAAAAAGAGTTAATTTCTAGTAATATGACAAAAGATGAAGTTTGTAAATATATTGAAGCAGATTCTTTAGAATACTTATCTATTGATGATTTAGTAAATGCAATTGGAAATGATAGACACTATGGTCTTGAAAGTTTTGATGGGGACTATTTCGTAAAAGAATAATATGAATAAATTAAAAAATGTTTTAACAATTGGTAGATATTTCAAAAATAAATTTGGTGAAAAAGTATATAAAGTTCCTATTTCAATATCAGGATTTACATGTCCTAATATTGATGGAACAGTAGCCAAAGGTGGTTGTTCTTTTTGTGAAAATGATTCTTTTTCACCTAATTTACGAGAGAAAAAAACAAAATTTAAATTAAATCCAAGAGTAGAAGAAAATCCATATTTGGATAATCAACTAAAACAACTTGAGATGCAATTTAATGCAACAAAACAAAGATTAGGTAATAAATTTGGAACACAAAAATTTATAGTTTATTTTCAATCTTTTACAAATACGTATGCACCCTTTTCTACATTAAAAGCTTTATATGAAAAAGCTCTTAGTTTTGAAAATGTAATAGGGTTAAGTATTGGTACAAGAACTGATTGTGTTACGGATGAAATTCTTGATTATTTAAAAGATTTATCTAAAGATAAAGAAATTTGGATTGAGTATGGTATTCAATCTTTTTATGATGAAACACTTGATACTATAAATCGTGGTGACAGTGTTGAAAATATGAAATATTGGATTAAAAGATCTAAAGAAAAAGGTTTAAATGTTTGTGGTCATTTAATCTATGGATTACCAAATGAAACTCAAGAAATGATGCTTGAAAGTTTTAAACAAACAGTAGAACTTGATGTTGATTCGGTTAAATTTCATCCTTTATATGTAGTAAAAAATACTTTACTTACAAATGAGTTTAGAAAAGGAAGATTTACTCCTATTTCTGAAGAATTATATATAGATACAGTTGTTAAATCAATTGTTGATTTACCTTCACATATTTCAGTTCAAAGAATAACAGCAGGGATTGATGATGATACATTATTATCACCTGATTGGTGTAGAAATAAACATGCTCAAATGAAAAAAATTAGATTAGCTTTAGAAGAAGTTGGGTTTAATTATTAAGTAATAATACTAGGAATAATCCTAGTGTTATTTGATTTTTAGTAGATAATCAACTACATTATCAATAAATGCATCATGTTTTCTATCTTTTCTATATGCAATATATAGTTTTCTTACCATTTTTTGATTGTTGATTCTAGATTCATATAAAGCACCTGATTTTAATAATGATTCAATTGCATTTCTTGATACAATAGAAACTGTAGGTGTTATGCTTTTATCTGAATGTAAAACTGTTTGTACAATAGTAGTAGCACTTGTAACTTCACTTGTAACATCAAATGTATCACAATCAGGGAAATTAGCTTTATCAAGATTTTCTTTAAAAATTGCTCTAGTATTTGATTCTGGATTTCTACAAACCCATTTATATGATAACAAATCCTCAGCTTTAGCTCGTGGAGGAAGTTCTTGATTAGAGAATATTACAATTTCATCTTGCATCCATTCTCTATAAATAATATCATCATTTGAAACATAGTTTTCAACTAATGCCATATCAATTTTTTTATCTAATAAATCTTCAATTGCTTCATGAGAAACTGAAACGTTAATTGAAACTTCATTGTTTATATTTTCTTTTAAATTATTTAAAAATCTTGGTAATATATAATTCCCAATAATAAATGATGCACCAAATACAAAAGTTACATCTTTGTTCATAATTTTTAATAGTTCTTTCTCACCGTTAGCAACACATTTTTCTATTTTAATTGCAATAGAATAAAGTTTTTGACCTTCTTTCGTAAGTCTAATACCATTCTTTTTTCTATCAACTACTTGAACATCAAGATAGTCTTCTATGAATTTCATTTGCTGTGTAACCGCGGGTTGAGAAATACCAAGTTTTGCTGAAGCTTTTGAAAAAGATTTTTCTCGTACAACTGTAAGAAAAGTCTCTAGTTTTGCAAAATCTGTTAGCATTATAGCCTCCGTGTTATAAATTATATTTATCATAACATTTATTTATAAATAAAATAATTAAGAAGAATAATGGATTTATTTAATCTATGTTATAATTATATATTATGGGAGAAGAAATGTCTGAAAATTTATTATCATTATTAAATGATTCTCAAAAAAGTGCGGCTGAACACATTGATGGTTCGCTACTTATACTTGCAGGTGCGGGTTCTGGAAAAACTAAAACTATTACAACACGATTAGCTTATTTAATTTCAATAGGGATAGATCCTAGTTCAATATTAACATTAACATTTACAAATAAAGCCGCTTCAGAAATGAGAGAACGTGCTTTTTCAATGATTAATCCATCATCAATAAATACTCCCCCTTTATTATGTACCTTTCATAAGTTTGGATTATTATTTTTAAAATTTCATATGAGTGAATTAGGAAGAAAAGCTAATTTTATTATAATTGATACAGATGATAAAAAAAGAATAATTAAATCAATTGATAAAGAGATTACAACATCTCTTATAGCTTCTGAAATTTCTAAATATAAGAATACTTTATTATCTCCTGCTGAAGCAATTGCAGGTGCTGAATTAAAACTATATCAACAAATTGCACTTGTTTATCAAAAATATCAAGAATATTTATTAAAAAACAATTTAGTTGATTTTGATGATTTATTACTATTACCTTATGAAATATTAAAAAACAATGAAAAATTAGCAGAGCAAACAAGTCAAAGATACCAATATATTATGGTTGATGAGTATCAAGATACAAATGAATTACAATATAGATTATTAAGATTATTATGTGCAAGTCATAATAATCTTTGTGTAGTTGGTGATGATGATCAAAGTATTTATGGTTGGAGAGGTGCTACAATAAAAAATATTTTGAATTTCTCCGAGCATTTTGAAGATACAAAAGTTGTAAAACTTGAAGAAAACTATAGATCTACAGATACTATCTTAGAACATGCAAATCAATTAATTGAGCATAATCGTGATAGATTAGGGAAAAAACTAGTTGGGACAAGAATGAAAGGTGATTCAATTAAAGTTTATGAATCACATGATGAAAATGAAGAAACTAGAAAAATAGTAGATGATATAAAATCTTTATTAGATAATGGAATTTCTGCAAAAGATATAGCTGTATTATTTAGAGTAAATGCACTTTCAAGATCACTTGAAGAAGGTTTTAATAAAGCAGGTTTAAACTATAAACTTGTTGGTGGAATGAAATTCTATGAGCGTGCTGAAATTAAAGATTTAATAGCTTACTTTAGAATACTAACAAACTCAAATGATAATTTTTCATTAAAAAGAGTTATTAATAAACCAAAACGTGGAATTGGTAAAACAACAATTGATAAATTAGAAGCTAAATCAATTGAAACAAAAAAACCAATTTTTGATTTAATTCAAGATTTAAGTCCTGAAGATTTAGCTGCAATTGTAGGAAAAAAGAATTCAAGAACACTAAAAGTTTATGAAGCTTCAATTATGGATTTAAAAGATATTTTGGAAGAATCAAAAATGAAGTTTTTAGACTCTTTTGAAGAAGCTTTTGATTACAGAGCATCTTATGATAATGTACCTGATGGTTTTGAACGTCAAGGTAATATTGATGAGTTTTATGGATATATTAGAGATTACTTTATGCAAAATCCACATTTAGAATTAAAAGACTTTTTAAATGAGATTGCGTTAGAAAGTGAAAATGGTGAATATAATAATGAAGCTATTTCAATGATGAGTATTCATGCTTCAAAAGGTTTAGAGTTTAAAAACTTATTTATAATAGGTCTGGAAGAAGGATTTTTCCCTCTTACTGGTGATGGCTCAGATATTGAAGAAGAGAGAAGACTAGGTTATGTAGCAATTACTAGAGCTATGGATAACTTAACTTTATCATTTGTCCATTCACGATTTTATAAGGGTAAAAGAGCTATGTTAAATAAAAGTAGATTCTTAAGTGAATCTGGTTTGATTAAAGGTTCTTTAACAATTGAAAAAAATTCAGCCTTAAAAAAAGGCGATTTAGTTCAACATAAAATTTTTGGAATGGGTAGAGTTCAAAAAGCTACAAAAGCTGGAAAAGATTATAAACTTACTATTAATTTTGGTGGTACAAAAAGAGATATATTATCTTCTTTTGTAAATAAAATATAAAACTTGATTAGAGTTAGTAATGCAAAAAAGACTTTATAATAAAGAACCACTAAATAAATTGTTAGTGGTTAAAAAACCAATATTTATTTCTTCAAATACTTATTTGAATAAAATCAAAAGAAAATATAAAAATAAAAAAGCAGGATTTAGTGGAACATTAGATCCTTTTGCTTGTGGATGTTTGATTGTAGCTTTTGGACAATATTCAAAACTATTTAAATATTTATCAAAAACACCAAAAACGTATAAAGCCGTTCTTTGGTTAGGTGTACAATCAGAATCTTTAGATATTGAAAATGTAACAAGTATAGAAATTGTAAAACCTTTAGATAAAGATTTAATCAAAAAAGAGATTGAAAACCTAAAAGGTGAAATAGAATATACTCCACCAAAATTTTCTGCAAAAAAAATTGATGGTAAAAGAGCTTATGACCTTGCAAGAGATGGTATTGAGTTTGAAATGAAAAAATCCACTATGAATATAGTTGATACAAAGTTTATTACTTATAATCATCCTTTTATAACATTTGAATCAAGTGTAAGTGAGGGGTCATATATAAGATCTCTAGCACAAATATTATGTGAAAGATTAGGAACTATTGGAACGCTTTCATATTTAGAGCGTTTAAATGAAGGAAAATTTTTTTATGAAAATGAGAAAGATTTAAATCCTTTGGATTATTTAGATATTCCTATTAATAATTATAATGGTACAAAAGAATGGCTTTTTAATGGAAAAAAAATATCAACTGATTATTTGGAAACAAAAGATGATGGTAAATATTTGATTTTATTTGATGATTTTTTTAGTATTATTGAAATTGTTGGAAATGAAGTGAATTATTTATTAAATAAGGTTACTTTATGAAAACGTTTAAATCTTATGCAAAAGTAAATATTTTTTTGAAGATAGCAAATAAAAGAGATAACTATCATGAACTCGTATCGAGATTTATACGAGTTCATAATTTATTCGACAAAATGTCATTTGTTAAAACAAATAAGAAGGCTATGGATATTATAGGAAATTTTGGATGTAAATTAGAGTCTAATACTGTATATAAAGCATACAATTTACTAAAACACCATAAAAATGTAGAAGAATTCTTTAAAATATATAGTGTAAAAGTAGAAAAAAAAATTCCAGAGTTTGCAGGACTTGGTGGTGGAAGCTCAAACGCAGCAACTTTTCTAATTATGGTAAACGAATATTGTAACTTAAATCTATCAAAAGATGAACTTTGTGATATTGCTGTTAAAATTGGTGCTGATGTTCCTTTTTTTGTTTATGAGTATGATAGTGCTAATGTAAGAGGTATAGGAGAAATTGTAGAGAAGTTTGATGAAGAAATTCTTGATATTGATACAATAACACCAAAAATACAGTGTAACACGGGTAAAATATTTAATGTATTTAGAGAAAAATTTTATAAGCAAATTTCGAAAGAAGAAGAAAATCGCTTAATAAAATTAAGTTCAAAAGAGATATTAAAAGAGTTTAATATCTATGAAGCAAATGATTTATATCAAGCAGCAATAACTATAGAACCAAAACTCCAAGAATATGAAAAAAACAATTGGTATTTTAGTGGAAGTGGAAGTTCATTTTTTAAGGTAAACAATGGCAAAGAAAAAAGAAGTTAAAAAAAACTTAGTATTTAAAAACAAAAAAGCATTTCATGATTTTACAATTATGGAATCAATGGAAGCTGGTATTGTATTAGAAGGTAGTGAAGTTAAAGCTATGAGAGAAGGAAGAGCTAATCTAAAAGATTCTTTCATTCGTATAATAAAAGGTGAAGTTTTTTTATTTAATATGCATATTTCTCATTTAAATACAGCTCATGTTACATACAGACCTGATGAGAGAAGAGAAAGAAAGTTACTGTTACATAATAAAGAAATAGCAAAACTTTTTGCAAAGGTTACAAAAGATGGTATTTCTATTGTTCCTTTAAAAATGTACTTTAATAAGAAAAATAAAGTGAAAGTACAAATAGCAACAGCAGAGGGTAAAAAACTTCATGATAAAAGAGAAGATTTGAAGAAAAAAACTATGCTAAGAGAGACTCAAATAGCTATTAAAAACTGGAAATAAATAGTATTAAATTGACTCTATATTTCTATAGCTAAAAAGAGTCAATAAATAATTATTATTTTTAAATAAAAAAACTTAATAAATTAAAATTTAACTATTAAAACTTAATTTTAGAAAATAATTATAGATGATTAATTTTTCTTATTAAATATAATTTTGATAATCACTATGATTACAAAAATAGCCTAAAAATAGCGAAACAAGACAAAAAATATCTTCTTTAATAAATTAATGAAATTATTTTAATTATAAGTTCATCTTATAATATAAGATTTTAAACAATATCTTAGCTCTTTTATAGATTTTATAATTGTTATCAGTCTAAATTTACTATAAATAATTATTTTTAATAGTATTTTATACTTAATTTATACTAAAATTAAGTATATTCTTAGTGATTTTCAGTTAATATGATTTTATAAGTGACAATTTGTGACTTGTATATAAAATTAGTAGGAGGAGATTGATGCAAAACGGTGCACAAATTGAGTATGATTACTCAGTTGCAAAAGCCTTTACATTTGCAACAATTTTGTTTGGTATCATTGGTATGACAGTAGGTGTTATACTTGCGTTTCAATTGGCGTTTCCTGAGTTAAGTAACTTAGCTGGGGAGTATGGTACATTTAGTAGATTAAGACCTATTCACACAAATGGTGTTGCATTTGGTTTTACTTTAAGTGGTGTTTTTGCTGGATGGTATTACATTGGGCAAAGAGTATTAAAAGTTTCTTTAAAAGAATCTCCATTTTTA